>DASRES010000068.1 GCA_035651955.1 Acidimicrobiia bacterium | reverse complement strand
GCGGGATCGTCGTGCTGGATGCGTGGGGCGGGCTCCACACGTCCGGGACGGCAGCTTCGCTCCCCGCGCCGTCGACGTACTGGCCCGGTTGGGACATCGCGCGCGCGGTCGGGCTGTCGTCGGCGGACGGCGTGCACTCCACCGGCGTCTACGTGCTCGACGGTTGGGGCGCGTTGCACGTCGCGGGCACCGCGCGTGCGCTGCCGTCGCCGTACTGGTCCGGTTGGGACATCGCCCGGTCGCTCGTCGTCGCGCCCGACGGGTCGGGGCTCGCGGTGCTCGACGGGTTCGGGGGCGTCCACACGACGGGGTCGATGCGCGTGGCGTCGTCGGCGGGATATGTCGACTTCGATCGCTGGCGGGGGCTGACGGCGTCGGGGAGCGGGTACGTCGCCGTCCGCAGCGACGGGTACGCGACGGCGCGGTAGCCGACAGGGCGCGCGGTCAGTTGCCGCGCGCGATCCACTCGTCGAGGTGGGGTGCCTCGGCGCCGATCGTCGTGTCGTCACCGTGGCCGGTGTGCACGACGGTCTCGTCCGGGAGCGTGAGCAGGCGCGTGCGGATGGAGTCGATGATCGTCGGGAAGCTCGAGAAGGACCGTCCCGTCGCGCCCGGGCCGCCGCGGAACAGGGTGTCGCCCGCGAACACGCGGCGACCGGCCGCGTCGTAGAAGCTGACGCCGCCCGGCGAGTGACCGGGCGTGTGCATCGCGAGGAGCGTGACGTCACCGGCGACGACGCGCGCGCCGTCGACGAGCGCGATGTCGGGCGGGCGGCGGGGGTGCAGGGCGTCCCAGAGCATCCGGTCGTCGGGATGCAACGCGACGGGCGCGTCGAGCGCGCCGGCGAGCTCGACCGCCACGTTGATGTGGTCGTTGTGCCCGTGCGTGCACAGGATCGCCCGGACGACGCGGCCCCGCACCGCCTCGACGATCGGCGCGGCGTCGTGGGCGGCGTCGACGACGCACACCTCGCGGTCGTCGCCGACGATCCAGATGTTGTTGTCGACGTCGAAGTCCTCGCCGTCGATGGAGAAGACGCCGTGTGTCACGACGCGTTCCGTCGTCACAGGACGACCACCGACCGCAGCACCTCGCCGCGCTCCATCTTGTGGAACGCGTCCTCGACGTCGCCAAGGGTGATGCGCTCGCTGACGAACCGCTCGAGGTCGAGCCGGCCCTGCAGGTACAGGTCGACGAGCAGCGGGAAGTCGCGGCTGGGCAGGCAGTCGCCGTACCAGCTCGGCTTCAGCGCGCCGCCGCGGCCGAAGAACTCGATCATCGGCAGCTCGATGCGCATGCTCGGGTCGGGCACGCCGACCTGCACGAGCGTCCCCGCGAGGTCCCGCGCGTAGAACGCCTGCTCCATCACCTCCGGTCGCCCGACGGCCTCGATGCACACATCCGCGCCGTTGCCGTCGGTCAGCGCCCGCACCGCCTCGACCGGATCGGTCTCCCGCGAGTTCACGCTGTGCGTCGCGCCGAACTCCTTCGCCCACTCGAGCTTGCGCGGATCGACGTCGACCGCGATCACCGTCGTCGCGCCCGCGAGCCGCGCGCCCGCGATCGCCGCGTCGCCGACGCCCCCGCACCCGAACACCGCGACGGAGTCCCCGCGCTGCACGCCGCCGGTCAACATCGCGGCGCCCAGACCGGCCATCACGCCGCACCCGAGGAGTCCCGCGACCTCCGGCTTCGCACGTGGGTCGACCTTCGTCGCCTGCCCGGCCGCGACGAGCGTCTTCTCCGCGAACGCGCCGATGCCGAGGGCGGGCGTGAGCGGCGTCCCGTCCGCGAGCGTCATCTTCTGGTGCGCGTTGTGCGTCGCGAAGCAGTACCAGGGCTTCCCCCGGCGGCACGCGCGGCACTCGCCGCACACGGCGCGCCAGTTGAGGACGACGAAGTCGCCGGGCGCGACCTCGGTCACGCCGTCGCCCACCGCCTCGACGACCCCGGCCGCCTCGTGCCCGAGCAGGAACGGGAACTCGTCGTTGATCGCGCCCTCGCGGTAGTGGAGGTCGGTGTGGCACACGCCGCACGCCTGCACACCGACGAGCGCCTCGCCCGGGCCGGGGTCGGGGACGACGACGGTCTCGGTCGTGACGGGCTCGCCCTTCGCCCGCGCGACCACGCCCTGCACCTCGTGCGCCATCCCGCACCTCCGCTCTCGGGCCGAGCGCGGATCGTACCGACGCGGTGACGGTCAGTCCGTGAGACGCAGACGCGCGCGCACGGGTCGGTGATCGGAGCCGGTACGTCCGAGCACCTCGCCGTCGACGACCGCGAGCCCGTCCGACACCCAGAGATGGTCGATCTGACTGTGCGGCATCCCCGCCGGCCACGTCGCACCGCGCACGGCGCGACGGCGGTCGCGGAGCAACGGCGCGAGCACCGCGCCCCACATGTTGCAGTCACCCGCGATGACGTTCGGGGTGCGGCGCTCGTCGAGCACGCGCGCGAGACGGCGCAGCTGGGGCGGCGATCCGTACAAGCGGTGTGACGCGTGGACCGCCGCGAACACGAGCGGCCGCCCGTCGACGCCGACCTCCGCGCACAGCGCGACGCGGCGGGGCACGGGATCGCCGAGCGCGTGACCGAGATCGACGTCGAAGCGTTCGCGCACCGGGAGGCGGCTCAGCACCGCGAGCCCCCACGTGCCCGGCGGGCCGGGCGGGATCGGCAAGTGCTTCGGGCGCGCGCGAAAGGTGTCGGGCGTGAGGACGAGCTCGAGCAACGTGGCGCCGAGCGCGGCGGCCACGTCGTCGACGAACCCGGTGCCGCCGTTCGGCCGCCACACCTCCTGCAGCGCGAGCACGTCCGCGTCGAGGCGCTTGCAGACGTCGACGACGTCGAAGCGCCGCCCGCGCCGGTCGACCCCCCAGTGCGTGTTGAACGACGCGACCGTCACCTCGCTCACGGGCCGCATGCCTAGCAGGTGACGTTGCGTGCGCCGGGAGCGCCTGGGCCGAGCGTCCGAGCGGTCCCGCTGCGACCGCTGCGAGGCCGTGTGTTGCGGGACCATGACCGAGGGACCGCCCGCCGAGGGGTAGCATGGACGAAGCGTGGTCGGGCACCCGGCCCGGCCCACCGGTCGGATCGACGGGTCGTCGACGCGGCCGCCCACCAGGGCGCCGCCGACTGCGCGGCCGCCTCCCACGGCGCCGCCTCCGACCCGCCGCACGACCAGCGCACCCCCTCCGTGCGCACGACGACATCCGGAGCCCACACAGCTTGCCCACCTTCGAGACGCTGGGCGTCTCCGCTGACCTCGCCTCGGCCCTCGCCGCGGCGGGGATCACCGAGCCGTTCCCCATCCAGGCCCTGACCATCCCCGATGCCCTCGCCGGCCGTGACCTCTGCGGCAAGGCCAAGACGGGCTCGGGCAAGACCCTCGCCTTCGGCCTCCCGCTCCTCGAGCGGCTCCCGAAGGCCTCGCCGCGCCGGCCGACCGGGCTCGTGCTCGTGCCGACGCGCGAGCTCGCGAACCAGGTCGCCGACGTGCTCGTCCCGCTCGCGCGCCCACGCGGCATCCGGGTCCGCGCCGTGTACGGCGGCGTGGCGATGGAGCCGCAGGTGAAGGCACTCGCCAAGGGCGTCGAGCTCGTGATCGGCACGCCCGGGCGTCTCATCGACCTCATGGAGCGCGACGAGCTGCAGCTGGCCGACGTGTCGATGCTCGTCCTCGACGAGGCCGACCGCATGGCCGACATGGGGTTCATGCCCCAGGTGCAGAAGATCCTGTACCGCATCGAGGGTGACCACCAGACGTTGCTGTTCTCCGCGACGCTCGACGGGGCCGTGAACCAGGTCGTGAAGCGGTACATGCACGACCCCGCGTTCCACGAGGTCGCGTCGAAGGAGCCGACCGTCGAGGAGATGCGCCACCACTTCTTCCTCGTGCACCAGATGGACAAGGTGCGCGTCGCCGCGGCCATCGCGCGCGGCGCGACCCGGACGCTCGTGTTCGTGCGCACCAAGCGCGGCGCGGACCGTCTCGTCTCCGACCTGCGCCGCGAGGGCGTACGGGCCGGCGCGATCCACGGCGACCTCCGCCAGGGCGCGCGCGAGAAGGCCCTGGCCGACTTCGCCGCCGGCAAGCTCGGTGTGCTCGTCGCGACCGACGTCGCCGCGCGCGGCATCCACGTCGACGAGATCGACGTCGTCGTCCACTACGACCCCGCCGAGGACCACAAGACCTACCTCCACCGCAGCGGCCGCACGGCACGCGCGGGCGAGACGGGTGTCGTCGTGACGCTCTCGCTCTGGAACCAGGAGAACGAGGTCCGCGTCGTGCAGCGTCGGCTCGGGATGAAGCAGCCGATCGAGGAGGTCTTCTCGAACGACCCGCGGCTCCCGGCGCTCTCGTCCGCGCAGCCGGAGCCGAGCGCCGTCGCCTGACCGACCGGCCCCCGCCCGCGCTCAGCGCGAGCTCTGCCTGCGTTGCTGCTGACCGGGACGGATCACGTCGACGCGCCCGCCGTCGCCGCCACGTGTCTCGATGACGTCGAGCGAGCCGCGCCGCTGGGCCTCCGCCATCCACCGCTGTCGCGCCGCGATCCGGCGACGGTTGCGGACGATCGCCCGCCGTCGCAGCACCGCGACGAGGATCGCGAGCACGATCAGCGCGATCAGTGCGTTGCGCAGCGTGAGCAGCCCGCCCGACGACGGGTGGGAGGTCGCCGAGGCGCGTTCGCCGTCGACGTGGACCGTCGGCGGGGCGAGCGTCGGGCTCGTGTCACCGCCCGGGCGCGACGGCGACGTCGCGGCACCGGCCGCGGCGACGCCGCCGAGCGGCCGGGGGAGCGACGCGAGCGTCGCCGCCCGCTGGTCCGCGGTGAACACGCGCACGGGCGGGAGCACGATCCCGGTCGGGTTCGCGGTCGGCGGCATCGCGTACCCCTGGTCGAGGAGTTGCGCGGCCCAGTGCGCGGTGCCGATCTCGCCGCCGGGGGAACCGAGGAGGACCGCGACGAGCGTTCGCCCGTTGCGCGTCGCCGACGCGACGAGCGCGTTCTGCGCGGCCTTCGTGTAGCCGGTCTTCATGCCGGTCGCGCCCGCGTACGTCGTGAGGAACGCGTCGTTGTGGTTGTGCAGCGTGTGCTTGCGGTCGGGTCCGACGAACGAGTAGTCGACGAGCTTCACGGTGTCGGCGATCTCCGGGACCGCCAGCGCGTTGCGGGCGACGATCGCGAGGTCGTACGCGCTGACGTGACTTCCACCGTTCAGGCCCTCGCGACCGTCGAGCCCCGCGGGGTCGCTGAACGTGCTGTCGACGAGGCCGAGCTGCTTGCCGACGGTGTTCATCTGCGTGGCGAACGCCTCGACCGAACCCGCGGACCGCTCCGCGATCGCGTACGCGGCGTCGTTGCCCGAGATGATCAGCAACGCGTGCACGAGATCGTCGAGCTTCCAGACCTGGCCCGGCTTCGCGCCGATGTTCATGTTCGGCACGCTCGCGTCGCGCGCGCTGATCGGGACGGCGGTGTCCGACGGCAGGTGCTCGAGCGCGGTGAGCGCGGTCATGAGCTTCTGCGTGCTCGCAGGCAGGAACGTCTGGTGGGGATCCTTCGCGATCAGCACGACGCCGGTCGTCGCGTCGAACACGACCTCGGCGGCGGGCGGCGGCGGCGTCCACACGGTGGTCGACGTGGTCCGACCGTGCGACGGCGACGGTGACGACGTCGCGCCGGCGGGCGCGACGGACACGCCGCCGATGCCGAGGAGAGCGACGAGGACGAGCAGGGCCAGGACCGACGAGCGGCGCGACATCCGGGCGAACACGCTAGAAGATCGAGCCAGCCGTGGGCCGGATGCCGGCCCGGATATCGGGTCCGGCCACCGCGCGGCGGCGTGCGAACATGAGGGACATGAGCGACATGCCGCGCGCCCGCATCTCACGCAAGATCGGCGCGATCGCCGAGTCGGCCACCCTCGCCGTCGACGCGAAGGCGAAGGCGCTGAAGGCGGCCGGCGAGGACGTGATCGTCTTCGGCGCCGGCGAACCCGACTTCCCGACGCCCGCGCACATCGTCGAGGCGGCCGAGGCAGCGTGCCGGGACGAGCGCAATCACCGGTACTCGCCCACGCCCGGGCTGCCCGAGCTGCGCGAGGCGATCGCGGTGAAGACGGCCCGCGACTCGGGGTACGAGTGCTCGCCCGGCGACGTGCTCGTCACGAACGGTGGCAAGCAGGCCGTCTACAACGCGTTCCAGGCCCTGCTCGATCCCGGCGACGAGGTGCTGCTGCCCGCGCCGTACTGGACGACGTATCCGGAGGCGATCGCGCTCGCCGACGGCGTACCGGTCGAGCTCCCCACGACGGAGCGCACGGGCTTCCGGGTCAGCGTCGAACAGCTCGAGGAGGCGCGCACCGAGCGGACGAAGGCCTTGCTGTTCGTCTCGCCGAGCAACCCGACCGGCGCGGTGTACCCGCGTGACGAGGTCGAGGCGATCGGGCGGTGGGCGGTCGAGCACGACGTGTGGGTCGTCACCGACGAGATCTACGAGCACCTCGTGTTCGGCGACAACGAGTTCACCTCGATGCCGGTCCTCGTGCCGGACCTGGCCGACACGTGCATCGTCGTGAACGGCGTCGCGAAGACGTACGCCATGACCGGCTGGCGCGTCGGTTGGATGATCGCGCCGCGCGACGTCGTGGCGGCGGCCGGCAACCTCCAGTCGCACGCGACGTCGAACGTGTCGAACGTCGCGCAGCGCGCCGCGCTCGCGGCCGTCACGGGCGATCTCGCGGCGGTCGCCGAGATGCGCGCCGCGTTCGAGCGTCGTGGCCGACGGATGCACGAGCTCCTGTCCGCGATCCCGGGTGTCGCATGCATGGAGCCGCAGGGCGCGTTCTACTGCTTTCCGAGCTTCGTCTCCGCCCTCGACCGCGACGTCGCCGGCCGGCGACCCGGGGACACGCTGGAGCTGTGCGAGCTCGTGCTGGAGGAGGCGAAGGTCGCCCTCGTGCCCGGAGAGGCGTTCGGCGCGCCCGGCTACGCCCGCATGTCGTTCGCGCTCGGTGACGACGACCTCGAGGAGGGCGTGAACCGCATCGCGAAGCTCCTCGGGTGACGGCCGGGCCCGGTCGGCACGCTTGCGGGTGCCGACCCGGCCCGGCGATAGCGTGACGATCATGTCTCCCCGGGTTCTCGTCACCGAAAAGCTCGCGCCCACCGGGCTCGATGCACTGCGCGACGCCGGGTTCGAGGTCGACGAGCGTCTCGGTCTCTCCCCCGAGGAGCTCCTCGACGTCGTGCCGGGCGCGTCCGCGCTCGTCATCCGCAGCGCGACCCGCGTGACCGACGCCGTCCTCGAAGCGGGATCGGACCTCGTCGTCGTCGGCCGCGCCGGCATCGGGCTCGACAACGTCGACGTCGAGTCGGCGACGCGCCGCGGCGTCATGGTCGTCAACGCGCCGCAGTCGAACGTGCTGTCCGCCGCCGAGCACGCGATCGCGTTGATGCTCGCGCAGGCGCGCAACATCCCGCAGGCGAACGCGGACCTGAAGGCGGGGCAGTGGAACCGCTCGCGCTGGGAGGGCGTCGAGCTGCACGGCAAGACGCTCGGCATCGTCGGCCTCGGCCGCGTCGGTGTGCTCGTCGCGCAGCGTGCGCTCGCGTTCGGCATGCGGCTCACCGCGTACGACCCGTACGTGTCGGCGGAGCGTGCCCGCCAGCTCGGTGTCCAGCTCGTCGCCGACCTCGCCGATCTCGTCGCGGAGGCGGACTTCCTCACGATCCACCTGCCGAAGACGCGCGACACGATGGGCCTCGTCGACGCCGACATGCTCAAGCACGCGAAGCCGACCTTGCGCGTGATCAACACCGCGCGTGGCGGCATCGTCGACGAAGCCGCGCTCGCCGAGGCCGTGCGCGAAGGACGCGTCGCCGGTGCCGCCCTCGACGTCTTCGCGACCGAGCCGACGACCGAGTCGCCCTTGTTCGAGCTCGACACCGTCGTCGTGACCCCGCACCTCGGCGCGTCGACCGCCGAGGCGCAGGACAAGGCGGGCGTCACCATCGCCGAGCAGGTGGTGCTCGCGCTGCGAGGCGACTTCGTGCCGTTCGCGGTCAACGTCGCGGCGTCGGAGGCGTCCTCGACCGTCCGCCCGTTCCTCCCGCTCGCCGAGCGACTCGGGCGGCTGTTCACGGCGCTCGCGGGTGGCGCGGTCGACACGCTCGACGTCACGTACGAGGGCCAGATCGCGGACTACGACTGCAGCGTGCTCACGCTCGCGGTGTTGAAGGGCGTGCTGGGCGGGGTCGTCGAGGAGCCGGTGTCGTTCGTCAACGCGCCGCAGCTCGCCAAGGAGCGCGGGCTCGCCGTCCGCGAGACGACGTCGTCCGCGACGCTCGACTTCGTCAACCTCGTCACGTTGCGCGGCCGAGTCGACGATCGACCGGTGCACGTCGCCGGCACGCTCACGGGCCAGCAGGACGAGCCGCGCATCGTCGGCATCGACGAGCACTCGGTCGACATCCCGCCCGCGGCGCACATGCTCGTCGTCCGCAACGACGACCGCCCCGGCATGATCGGTCGCGTCACGTCGCTCCTCGGCGACGCCGACGTGAACATCGACGACATGCGCGTGGGTCGCAGCCCCGCCGGGGAGGCGGCGTTGATGGCGCTCACGACGGCGGTCACCGTCCCTGACGCGGTCGTGCAACAGGTGCGCGCGCAACCCGGCGTCCACGACGCCAAGGCGATCGAGCTGTAGCCCGCACCCCGCTTCTTCTGTGAAGCGTCAGACACACCGTGTGTGGATGAGGCTGCACAGAACGGAACGGGTGTCAGCGCAGCGCGGCGCGGAGCCCGTCAGCCTCGGCGTCGGCCGGCGCCGCGTAGCACCGGTCGGGAACGGTGCGCGCGTAGCTGAGCCCGCCGGGCACGTGGTAGATGCCGCTGCTGCGCTTCCCCTTGACCGGATAGCCGGGCGGACACTGGCCGTCGACGGGATCGACACCCGCGCGCGTCGGCGGCGTCGACGGGACCGCGCGCAGGTCCGGGAAGGACGGTTCGCCGGCCAGCGCACCGCTCCGGCGGGACTCGAGCGCGCGCCACAGGCCGAAGGCGAGACCGGCGAGCAGGAGCACGCGCAGCGTCTGGCGCAGGAAGGTCCTCACGAGCGATCGATTGTGGCCGCGGCGAGAACGGAATTGACGGATACCCGCTGACCTGGCAGACTACTTCGCGCACTTATGACCAAGGACGTGCGGCCCACCGCCCTGCTGCTGACCTAGCTGCGAGCACCCGCTCGGTGCTCGCGGACGCCTCCTCGTGCCTGTCGGCCGAGGAGGTTTTTGTTTGCCGTGATACGGGCCGGAGCCGAGAGAGCCATGAACGAGGTGACGTGATGGAACGGGTGAAGATCTTCGACACGACGTTGCGGGACGGCGAGCAGTCGCCGGGCATCTCGCTGGACGTCGCGGAGAAGCTGGAGATCGCGGAGCAGCTCGCCCGTCTCGGCGTCGACGTCATCGAGGCCGGGTTCCCGATCGCGAGCCAGGGCGACTTCGACGCCGTCGAGTCGATCGCACGGGCCGTGCGCGGGCCGGTCATCACCGCGCTGTCGCGCACCGCGTTCCAAGACGTCGACCGCGCGTGGGAAGCGGTACGGCACGCCGAGCACCCGCGCATCCACGTGTTCATCGCGACCTCGCCCATCCACATGAAGAAGAAGCTGCGGATGACCGAGGACCAGGTGAAGGCGGAGGCCGCCTCCGGCGTCGCGCGCGCGAAGGGCTACACGGACGACGTCGAGTTCTCGCCCGAGGACGGCAGCCGGTCGGACGTCGACTTCATGTGTGACGTGCTGCAGACCGCGGTCGACAACGGTGCGACGACGCTCAACATCCCCGACACCGTCGGCTACGGCATCCCCGAGGAGTACGCGCGGCTCATCCGCCACATCCTCGACACCGTGCGCGGCGACTACGTCGTCTCGACGCACTGCCACAACGACCTCGGCCTCGCAGTCGCGAACTCGCTCGCGGCGGTCGCGGCCGGTGCGCGCCAGGTCGAGTGCGCGATCAACGGGCTCGGCGAGCGCGCCGGCAACGCCGCGCTCGAGGAGATCGTCATGGCCATTCACACACGCGGTGACTTCTTCTCCGAGCGAGCGGGCGTCCGGATCGAGACCGGTGTGCGCACGGAGGAGCTCGCGCGCACGTCGCGCATCGTGTCGCGTCTCACGGGCTACCCGGTGCAGTACAACAAGGCCGTCGTCGGACGGAACGCGTTCGCGCACGAGTCCGGCATCCACCAGCACGGCGTGCTCGCCGACCGCGAGACGTACGAGATCATCGACGCGAGCATCGTCGGCCAGGAAGCCGCGCAGATCGTGCTCGGCAAGCACTCCGGCCGTCACGCGTTCTCCGACTCGCTCGCCAAGATGGGGATCCGCATCCAGGGCGACGCGCTCAACCAGGCGTTCACGCGGTTCAAGGAGCTCGCCGACCGCAAGGTGCAGATCACCGAGGCCGACCTCGAGGCGATCGTCGCCGAGGAGCTCGGCACCGGCGTCGTGCAGCGCTACGAGATCGTCAGCCTCGACCTGAACGGCGGCACGTCGTCGACGCCGACCGCGCGCGTCGTGCTGAGCGAAGGGCCCGGCAAGATCGAGGCGACGGGCGAGGGCAACGGCATGATCGACGCCGCCATCGAGGCGATCGCGGCGGCGACGGGCGTGCGCGGCACGCTGCTCGACTTCAACGTGTCGTCGGTGACCGGCGGCGGCGACGCGCTCGGCGACGTCGTCGTGCAGCTCGAGGTCGACGGCATGAAGGTGTCGGGCCGCGGCGTGTCGACCGACGTCGTCGAGGCGTCCGCACGGGCGTATCTGAACGCGGTGAACCGGATCGTCCGGATGCGCGAGAACCCCGTCGTGCGCGACGTCGAGGTCGGGCCGTAAGAATGGACGACTGCGCGTCAACCGAGGCGGCGAGCGGAGCAGCCCGGAGGGTGCGCAGCGAGCTCTCAGGAGCGGCGAGCTCGCGAGCGCGACCGGACAAGAACGAATGGCGGACCGACGCGCACGCGTCGGCGTACCTCGCGCGCGCGGACCAGTACCGGCGCGACGAGGGCGAGGCGACGCTGTGGGAGCTGGTCCCGGCGACCGCGACACGCGTCCTCGACCTCGGCACGGGTGACGGCCGGCTCCTCGCGCGTCTGCGGGCGCACTGCGCGTTCGCGGAGGCGGTGGCCGTCGACTTCTCGCCGACGATGCTCGCCGCGGCCCGTGAGCGGTTCGCGGGCGACCGGTCGGTCACCGTCGTCGAGCACGATCTCGACCGGTCGCTGCCCGACACGCTCGGCTCGTTCGACGTCGTCGTGAGCTCGTTCGCGATCCACCACGTGGAGGACGCGCGCAAGCGTGCGCTGTACGCCGAGGTGTTCGACCGGCTGGAGCCCGGGGGCCTCTTCGCCAACCTCGAGCACGTGTCGTCACCGACACCGCGGCTGCACGAGCGGTTCTACTCGTTCATCGACGCCGGCGAGGATCCGTCGAACAAGCTCGTGCCGGTCGACGTGCAGCTCGCGTGGCTGCGCGACATCGGCTTCGACGACGTCGACTGCTACTGGAAGTGGCGCGAGCTCGCGCTGCTCGCCGGCGTCAAGCCGTCGTAGCGCTTACGCGCTGTCGTCGACCGTCGGCAGGAACTCGGCGCGGCGCGCCTCGTGCGCGGCGATGTCGTCGTCGTGACGCATCGTCAGCCCGATGTCGTCGAGCCCGTTCAGGAGCCGGTACTGCGTGAAGTCGTCGAGCTCGAACGGCTCGTCGACGTCCGCGGCCGGCGCGGTGACGCGGCGACGCTCGACGTCCACGACGATCTCCACCGACGGGTCGTCCTCGACCGCGCGCATCAGCCGCGTCACGGCGTCCTGCGGGAGCGCGACCGGCAGCAGCCCGATCTTCAGGCAGTTGCCCCGGAAGATGTCGGCGAAGCTCGGCGCGATCACCGCCCGGAACCCGTAGTCCTCCAGCGCCCACGGCGCGTGCTCCCGGGACGAGCCGCACCCGAAGTTCGGCCCCGCGACGAGCACGGTCGCGCCCTGGTAGCGCGCCTGGTTGAGCACGAAGTCGGAGCTCTTGCGCCACGCCGAGAACAGGCCCTCGCCGAAGCCCGTCCGCTCGACGCGCTTCAGCCACTCGGCCGGGATGATCTGGTCGGTGTCGACGTCGGCCCGGTCGAGCGGCACGCCCCGCCCGATCACCTGGTGCACGGGTTCCACGTGTGCGTCTCCTTCGTGTTCATGCGTCGCTCGACGTCGCTCTGCGACAACGAGCGACGCATGAACGTCGTGGTCAGTCCAGATCGTCGGGGGTCGCGAAGTGGCCGGCGACGGCGGTGGCGGCCGCGACCGCGGGGGACACGAGGTGGGTGCGCCCGCCCGGGCCCTGGCGGCCCTCGAAGTTGCGGTTCGACGTCGACGCGGCGCGCTCGCCGGGCGCGAGCTTGTCGGGGTTCATCGCGAGGCACATCGAGCAGCCGGCCTCGCGCCACTCGAACCCCGCGTCGGTGAACACGCGGTCGAGCCCTTCGCCCTCGGCCTGCTCCTTCACCGTCATCGAGCCGGGCACCACGAGCGCGCGGACGCCGTCCTTCACCCGACGACCGCGCGCGACGTCGGCGGCCGCGCGGAGGTCCTCGATGCGCGAGTTCGTGCACGAGCCGATGAACACGGTGTCGACGTCGATGTCGCGCATCGGCGTGCCCGCCTGCAGGCCCATGTACCGGAGGGCGCGCTCGGCGGCCTCCCGCGCCGCAGGCTCCGCGAACGAGTCGGGGTCGGGGACGGCATCGTCGATCGTCACCGTCTGACCCGGGTTCGTGCCCCAACTGACGGACGGGCGCAGCTCCGACGCGTCGATCGCGACGTCCTTGTCGAACGTCGCGCCCTCGTCGGTGACGAGCGACCGCCAGTCGTCGAGCGCGCGCTCCCACGCCGCGCCGGTGGGGGCGAACCGGCGGCCCTCCAGGTACGCGAACGTCGTGTCGTCGGGCGCGACCATCCCGGCGCGGGCGCCGGCCTCGATCGACATGTTGCACACCGTCATGCGGCTCTCCATCGAGAGCGACCGGATGGCGGAGCCCCTGTACTCGATGATCGAGCCCACGCCGCCGCCCGTCCCGATGCGGGCGATGATCGACAGCACGACGTCCTTCGCGGTGACGCCGCGCGGGAGGTCGCCCTCGACCGTCACCGCCATCGAGCGCGGCTTCGCCTGCCACAGCGTCTGCGTCGCGAGCACGTGCTCGACCTCGCTCGTGCCGATGCCGAACGCGAGCGCGCCGAACGCGCCGTGGGTGGAGGTGTGGCTGTCGCCGCACACGATCGTCATGCCGGGCTGCGTCAACCCGAGCTCGGGACCGATCACGTGCACGATGCCCTGACCGGCCTCGCCCATCGCGTACAGCCGGACGCCGAACTCGCGGCAGTTCGCGGCGAGCACCTCCATCTGCTTGCGCGAGACGGGATCGCTCACACCGACCGCGGTGCCGGACGCGTCGAAGCGGACGCCGCCCGTCGTCGGCACATTGTGGTCCATCGTCGCGACGGTCAGGTCGGGCCGGCGGACGCGACGGCCCGCGAGACGCAGGCCGTCGAACGCTTGTGGTGACGTCACCTCGTGGACGAGGTGCAGGTCGACGTAGAGCAGGTCGGGCTCGCCCTCGGCGCGATGCACGACGTGGCGTTCCCACACCTTCTCCGACAACGTCTGCGGCATGTTCGCTCCCGTGCTTGTATCTCACGATGCGAGACGGCAGTATTGCGTTATGGACAGCGTAGCCGAGAGCGGCGTCGGGGTCCTCGACAAGGCCGTCACCATCCTGTCGTCCCTGGCGGCCGACGGTCCCGCGTCGCTCGCCGACCTCGTCACGCGCACCGGGCTCTCCCGGCCGACGGCGCACCGCTTGGCGGTCGCGCTCGAGCGGCACGGCGTCGTCGGGCGCGACGGCGACGGCCGCTTCCGGCTCGGCGCGCGCCTCGTCGGCTGGGGAACGCGCGCCGCGTCGGGGTTCGCCGTCGTCGAGGCGGCTCGGCCCGTCCTCGCCGCGCTGCGCGACGAGACCGACGAGAGCGCGCAGCTCTACGTGCGCGACGACGGCGCGCGCGTGTGTGTCGCGACCGCGGAGCGGCGCAGTGGCCTCCGCGACACCGTGCCGATCGGCGCCGCGCTCCCGATGACCGCGGGATCCGGCGCGAAGGCGTTGCTCGCGTGGCGCGATCCGGCCGACGCGCTGCCCGGCGGCGTGGATCCCGACGCCGAGGAGCTCGCGGCCGTGCGCCGCCGCGGGTGGGCGGCGTCGGTCGCGGAGCGCGAGCCCGGAGTCGCGAGCGTGAGCGCCCCGGTGCTCGACGGGCGCGGGTACGCCGTCGCGGCGGTGAGCGTCAGTGGTCCGGTCGACCGGCTCGGCCGGCGGCCGGGGGCGCGCTACGGCGCCGCGGTCGTCGCGGCAGCGCGGGAGATCGAGCAGCGCGCCGGGCTGCGTACGGCTCGCTGACCGCTCGCCGACGGCTCGTGTTCACGTTTGCGAAACACACCAGAAACATCGCATCCGTACGCTGACGCCGTGGAGGTCGTCGTCGTCCGCTGGCCGGACGAGGAGATCCGTCTCGAGCGCCTGCGCCAGGGCCGCGTGCCCCGGCTGCTGCTCGTCGCCGCGGAGACCGCGCCGCCGGTGTGCGTCGACGCGCTCGAGGACTGGATCCGGCTCCCGGCCGACGACCGCGACGTCGCCGCGCGTGTCGCGACGTTGACCCAGCGAGCCGTCGCGCAGCACGTCGAGCCGGAGCTCGACGGCGACGGGTTGCTCCGGTACGGGACGCGGTGGGCCGCGCTCAGCCCGGTCGAACGGCTGCTCGCGGGCGCGCTCGTGGAGCGGTTCGGCAGCGTCGTCACGCGCGACGGTCTCGCGCGGTGCGCGTGGCCGGATGGCGCACCGACGCGCAACGCGCTGGACGTGCACATGCTCCGGCTGCGCCGGCGCATCGAGCCCCTCGGCCTCGAGGTGCGGACGGTCCGCTCGCGCGGCTACCTGCTGCAGGACGCGCACTCGTAACGCTGGTCGCGCTCGCTCGCGGAGCGTGACGCCCGTCGTCGATGTCACCATGACCTCGTGCGCGTCGGTGCCGACACCGGGGGGACGTTCACCGACGTCGTGGACGACACCGGCGACGTCCGCAAGGTGTCGTCGAGCGCGGTCGATCCCGCGGCCGCGCTCGAGCGCGCGCTCGCGGACCTGCCGGCACGTCCGGAGGTGCTCGCGCACGGCACGACCGTCGCCACGAACGCGCTGCTCGAGCGCCGCGGCGGCCGGGTCGCGCTCGTCGCGACGCGCGGCGTCGCCGACGTGATCGAGATCGCCCGTCAGAC
This sequence comes from Acidimicrobiia bacterium, assembly GCA_035651955.1. NCBI lineage: Bacteria > Bacillati > Actinomycetota > Acidimicrobiia > Acidimicrobiia bacterium. Next base: position 2,756 of record DASRES010000068.1, on the reverse strand, counting down.
GCGCCCTTCGCTCTACGACGTGTGGGAGGACCGGCCCGAGCCGCTGGTGCCGCGCGAGCTGCGCTTCGAGTCCGGCGGTCGGCTCGACGCGCGCGGTCGCGAGATCGAGGCGCTCGACCCGTGCAGCATTCCGGGCATCCCGGCGGACGTCGACGCGGTCGCGGTGTGCCTCCTCCACGCCGACCTCGACGCGGCGCACGAGCGCGCGGTCGCAGACGTCCTGCGCGCCCGCGGTCACGACGTCACGTGCTCGCACGAGGTCTCGCCCGAGTTCCGCGAGTACGAGCGCACGATCACGACCGTGCTCGACGCGTACCTGCGGCCGCGCTGCACGCCGTACCTGCGACGCCTCGAAGCGCTCGCGCACGACGTGCTCGCGATGACGTCCGCCGGCGGCCTCCTCCCCGTTCGTCATGCCAGCGAGCACCCGGTCGCACTGTTGCTGTCGGGGCCGGCGGGCGGTGTCCGCGCCGCGGCCGCGGTCGCGGCTGCGGTCGGCCACCCGGACGCGGTGTCGTTCGACATGGGGGGCACGAGCACCGACGTGTGCCTCATCCGCGGTGGCGTGCCCGAACCCTCACCGCAGCGCGCGATCGCCGGCCTTCCGGTCCGGTTCCCCGCCCTCGACGTGCACACGATCGGCGCCGGCGGGGGCTCGATCGCGCGACTCGACCCGGGCGGCGCGCTCGCGGTCGGCCCGCGCAGCGCGGGCTCCGAACCCGGACCCGCCTGCTACGGGCGCGGCGGCCGCGAGCCGACCGTCACGGACGCGGACCTCGTCCTCGGTCGGATCCCCGCGGACGCCGCGTTCCCCGACCTCGGCCGTCTCGATGCCGTCGCGTCGCGAGCTGCGCTCGAACGCGCGGGCGTCGACGCGAAGGGGGTCGTCGACGTCGTGGACGCGGCGATGGAGCGCGCCATCCGGCGCGTCACCGTGGAGCGCGGCGTGGATCCACGCGATCTCGCGCTCGTCGCGTTCGGCGGCGCCGGCCCGTTGCACGCCTGCGCGCTCGCGGACGCCCTCGGGATGGCGGCGGTGATCGTGCCGCCCCGCGCCGGTGTGCTCTGCGCCGTCGGGCTCCTCACCTCGCCACGGCGTCGCGAGCTCGTGCGCTCCTGGCCCGAGCCGCGTTCACGCGCCGGGCTGGAGGACGCCCTCGGGGCTCTCGCGCGAGAGGCGGTCGCGCTCGTCGGCGACGACGCGCGCGTCGAGACGTCCGTCGACTGCCGGTACGCGGGCCAGAGCCACGAGCTGACCGTGGCCGACGTCGACGCGTTCCACGACGAGCACCGCCGCCGCAACGGCTACGAGCGACGCGGGGACGCCGTCGAGGTCGTCGCGTTGCGCGCCCGTGCCGAACTCCGCTCCGCGCTCGATGTCGCGTCGTTGCCGGACGTCGCGCGCAGCACGGTCAGCGGACCGGCCGTCCTCGCCGAGGAGGACGCGACGGTGTGGATCCCGGACGGCTGGATCGCCGAGGCGCGCGAGCTCGGCGCGTGGGTCGTGCGCAGACGATGACGGGACGCGAGCCACTCGACCCCGCCGCGCTGCAGGTGCTGATCTCGCGGCTCACGGGCATCGCGGAGGAGATGGGCGCGGTGCTCCGGCGCGCCGCGTTCAGCCCGAACATCAAGGAACGCGCCGACTGCTCGGCCGCGCTGTTCACCGCCGGCGGCGAGCTGCTCGTCCAAGCGGAGCACATCCCGGTCCATCTCGGCTCCATGCCGGCGGCGGTGCGCGCCGCGATCGACGCGTGCGGCGACCGCGTGCGCCCCGGTGACCAGGTCGTGCTGAACGACCCGTTCGCGGGCGGCACCCATCTCAACGACGTCACGTTGGTCGCCCCGTGCTTCGTCGACGGTGTGCTCGTCGGGTGGGCGGCGAACCGGGCCCATCACGCGGACCTCGGCGGGATGGCGCCGGGCTCCATGCCGCCCGAGGCGCGCGAGATCGCGCAGGAAGGCCTCCGCATCCCGTCCGTGCTGCTCGGCGACGGCGTGGAGGCGGTCATCGTCGCGGCGTCACGGATGCCCGACGAGCGGCGCGGGGACCTCGCGGCGCAACGTGGTGCGAACGTGCTCGGCGTCGAGCGGCTCGCGGCGTTCGCGTCGGCACCGTTCGCCGAGGTCCTCGCATACGGGGAGCGCCGCATGCGCGCCGCGATCGCAGCGCTGGACGACGGCAGCTACCGGTTCGACGACGTGCTCGACTCCGCGGGCCCGGCGCCCGAGCAGCAGACGCCGACGCCCGTCATCGTGACGCTGACCGTCGACGGCGACCGCGTCACGTTCGACTTCACCGGCACGGGCGCGCAACGCCCCGGCAACGTCAACGCGGTCGAGGCCGTGACCGTGAGCGCAGTCGCGTTCGCGTTGCGGTGCGCGACCGATCCGACGATCCCCGCGAACGGGGGAGCGTTGCGACCCGTCACGGTCGTCGCGCCACCCGGGACGGTCGTCGCGGCGCGCCCGCCCGCGGCGGTCGGCGCGGGCAACGTCGAGGTGAGCCAGCGTGTCGCGGACGTGTGCCTGGGCGCGCTCGCGCAGGTCGTACCGGACCGGCTCGGCGCCGCGAGCCAGGGCACGATGAACAACGTGCTGATCGGAGCGGAGCGTTCGGTCTATTACGAGACGGTGGGCGGCGGGCAGGGTGCGCGTCCCGGTCGCGACGGCATGAGCGCGGTCCACACGAACATGACGAACACCGCCGACACGCCGGTCGAGGCGCTCGAGCGCGCGTACCCGATGCGCGTGCG
>DASRES010000067.1 GCA_035651955.1 Acidimicrobiia bacterium | reverse complement strand
ATCGGCGCGATCCGCCTGTTCGACGGGCGTGGCAACCGCATCGAGGTCGGCGCGCCGTACCACCCGCGGGGCATCGGGAGCGAGGTCGCCGCGAACGTGCCGAAGCTGCGCGACGGCTCGTACGTCGTGACGTGGCGCGTCATCTCGGCCGACTCGCACCCCGTCCAGGGCGCGTTCACGATCACGGTCGGCAACCCGTCGGTGGGCGACGTCACGAGCCTGGCGAGCCGGTTGCTCACGGCGCAGGGCGGCAGCACGACGGTCGGCGTCGTGTACGGCATCGCGCGGTTCCTGGTGTTCGCCTCGCTCGCGTTGCTCGTCGGCGCGGCCGTGCTCGTCGTGACCGCGTGGCCGTCGGGCCGGACCTCGCGCCGCGCGGGGCGCATCGTGTGGGGTGCCTGGATCGTCGCGTTCGTGTCGACGCTCGCGGCGTTCGCGTTGCAGGGCGCGTACGCGGCCGGGCTCCCGCTGTCCTCGGCGCTGCACACGACGCAGCTGCGAGCCGTCTGGCACACGCGCTTCGGCGAGGTCACGATCCTGCGCGCGGTGCTCCTCCTCGTGACGGTCGTGCTCCTGCGGCAACTGCTCGTCCGCGCGGACACCGACGGTCAGCGGACCGACCCGCCTCCCCTCGCGGCCTGGTGGCGCCCCCTCGCCGTCGTGATCGCGGTCGCGATGGTCGCCACACCCGGTCTCGGCGGTCACGCGTCGACCGGGCGGTGGCGCTGGCTCGCGCTCCCCGCCGACGTCGTCCACGTGGGCGCCATGGCGGTCTGGCTCGGCGGGCTGGCCCTGCTGCTGTCATGCGTGCTCCCGATCCCCGATCCCGCGCTGCTGCGACGCGTCGTCCCGCGGTTCTCGCGCGTCGCGTTCTGGTGCATCGCGGCGATCGTGGCGACGGGGTCGTTCCAGGCGTGGCGCCAGGTCGGGTCGCTGCACGCCTTCACGTCGACCGACTACGGGCGCCTGCTGCTCGTGAAGCTCGCGTTCGTGGTGGTCGTCGTCGCGGCCGCCGCGTTGAGCCGCGACGTCGTGCACCGCCGCCTCCGTGAGCCGTACGTGCCCGACCTCGTCCCCGACGACGAGCGCGTCGCGGTCACCGTCGGCGGTGGTGGCGCGGGCGGCACCGGGCGTGACGGCGACGACGGGGACCTCCGCGACGACGAGGACGACGACTGGACCGAGGAGGACGAGGAGCGCGCCGAGGTGCACCGGCTGCGCCTGTCCGTCGCGGTAGAGGTCGTCGCCGCGGTCCTCGTGCTCGCGGTGACCGCGCTGCTCGTCAACGCGCCGCCCGCGTACACCGCGGCGAGCCTGCCGTACTTCAAGACCGTCGAGCAGTCCGGTCGCTTCTACGACATCGAGGTGACGCCGGCGAAGGCGGGACCCAACGACGTCCACCTGACCGCGGTGACCGTGAACGGTGGGCCGGCCGACGTCATCAAGTACACCGTGACGTTCTCGGAGCCGGGCAAGGGCATCGCGCCGATCGCGGTCCCGCTGTTGCGGCTCGGTCCCGGCCACTATGCGTCGTACGCGTTCCGCGTCCCCTTCCCGGGGACGTGGCAGGTGTCGGTGTCCGCGCTCATCAGCGACACCGAGGAATCGACGTTCACCCTGAACGTCCCGATTCACTGATCATCCGACGAGGAGCAGAGGGTTGCGTCGCATCCGTCCACTCGTTCCGGTCCTCCTCGCGGTCGCCGTCGTGCTCGCGTGGGCCGTGCCCGCGTCCGCGCACGTGACCGTGTCACCGGACCAGGCCGTCGTCGGGCAGGACGCCACGTTGTCGTTCTCCGTCCCGAACGAGATGGCCGACGCGAACACCGTCCAGGTCCAGCTGTTCATGCCGACCGATCACCCCATCCCGTCGGTCTCGGTCGAGCCCGTCCCCGGGTGGACGGACACGGTGGTGACGACGAAGCTGCCGAAGCCGGTCCAGACCGACGACGGCCCGGTGACCCAGGCGGTCTCCGAGGTGACCTGGTCGGGCGGGACCATCAAGCCGGGTGAGTTCCAGCGCTTCACGATCTCGGCCGGCCCGTTGCCCGCCGCGGACCAGATCGAGTTCAAGGCGCTGCAGACGTACAGCAACGGGCAGGTCGTCCGCTGGATCCAGGACACCCCGAAGGGCGGACCCGAGCCGGACAACCCCGCACCCGTCGTCACGCTCGTGAAGGGCTCGGCGCAGGAGCTGCCCGCGAGCGCGACGACCGCCGCGTCGTCCGCGAGCACCAGTGACGGGACCGCACGCGCGCTCGCGATCGTCGGCATCGTGCTCGGCGCGCTCGGTGTCGTCGCGGCCGGCATCACGCTGCTGACGCGCCGTCGCACCACCTAGCCCGACCTCGCGCTAGCCCGACCTCGCCGAATGGGCGCGCCCCGGGCCGCGCTCCGCGCGCCCGTAGGATGGCCGTCGGTGGACGTCGCCCAGCACTTCCGGACGATCCTCGAGAACTGGTGGAAGGCGCTCATCGTCGCGATCGCGGCGGCGGTCGTCACGTACTTCGTGCGCGTCGGACGGCCCGCGCAGTACGGCGCGGCGTCGCTCGTACGCGTCGACGCCGCGTCGATCGCGAACGTCGCCGACCCGACCGCGCTCGACACCGTCACGACCACGTACGCGCAGCTCGCCGGGTCCGACGACGTGTTGAGCGACGCGATCAGACGGTCGAACCTGCGGATCGACCTCGCCGCGGCGAAGAAGCGCATCCACATCGTCGCCGGGCTCGGCCTCGGCGTGATGCTCATCACGGGGACGGGGCCCTCACCGAGGGACGCCGGCGCGCTGGTGCAGGGCGAGACGAACGCGCTCGTCGCCGCGGTCAGGGCGCAGCAGGCAGGGACGGTGCAGTCCGACCTCGCCTCCGTCGACTCGGACATCGCCCGCCTCACCCGGCAGCTCGCGGCGCTCTCGCCCGGCGATCCCGCGCGGCGCCGCCTCACCAGCCAGCTCGACGCGGCCGTGGCGTCACGCGCGGGACGCACCTCGCTCGCGTCGGACGCGATGGAGGTGCTCACGCCCGCGATCGCGGGCCCGCAGCGCGTCTCACCGAAGCCGGCGCGTGACGCGCTGTTCGCCTTCGTGCTCGCGTTCCTCCTCGCGTCCGAGCTGTTCGTGGTGCGCGACACGCGCCGCGACCGGTTCTCGGGCACGGACGAGGAGACCGTGACGCGCGACCTCGGTCTGCCTGTGCTCGCGCGCATCCCGAGGGGTTCGGACGCCGCGACGCTCGAGGCATTCCGCGTGCTGCGGACGAACCTCATGTTCCTCGAGGGCGCGGGACGGCCGCGCACGGTCGCGATCGTCAGCGCGAGCCCCGACGCCGGGAAGACGTTCGTCGCCGTGCACCTCGCCGAGGCGATGGCGTCGCTCGACGACCGGGTCGTGCTCGTCGACGCCGACCTCCGCCGTCCGGCGGTGCACGAGCGTCTCGGCATCGAGCGCGCGCCCGGCCTCGTCGCCGTGCTCGAAGGCGCGGACATCGCGAGCGCGCTCCGCCGCGCACCCGGTGGCAGCTCGCTGCGTGTGCTCCCCAGCGGCGTGGCGGTCGGTGACCCGTCGGGCCTGCTCGGCGCGCGCGCCTTCCGTCAGGTGCTCGACGACCTGCGCACGATGCGCCTCGTCGTCGTGGACACGCCACCGGCGGAGGCGCTGGCCGACACGCTGACGATCGCGTCGCAGTGCGACGCCGCGCTGTTCGTGCTCGACATGAAGACGAGTCGCAAGCGCGCCGTGCTCGCGAGCATCGAGTCGCTGCGGCGCGCGGGCGCGAACGTCGTGGGTGTGGTCGTGAACCGCGCGCCCGTGTCGCGCCAGCTGGTCGATCTGCCCATCCGGCGCCCGCTCGCCCGTCATCAGACGGCGTAGCTCCCGGGGACCCGGGACGCGTCACGCCGTCGCGACGGTCGCCTCGCACGCGCACGACGCCGCGAGGACGCGGCCACGTCCTGCGCGTTTGGCCTCGTAGAGCGCGCGGTCCGCGGCCGCGACCAGCAGGCGCGTGTCGTCGGCCGCCGACGGACCGCCCGTCGTCGGGCACGTCGACCGGCCGCAGCTCTGCGCGACGCCGAACGTCGCGCCGATGCCGTCCGCGGCGAGGTCGGCGAGACGCTGCTGCGCCAGCGCGACCGCGCCGCGGGCGTCGGTCTCGGGCAGCAGGAGCGCGAACTCGTCACCGCCGACGCGCCCGACCGCGTCGCTGCCCCGCAGCTCGCGCCCGAGCACCTCGCCGACCCGGCGCAGCATCTCGTCTCCGGCGAGGTGGCCGTTGGCGTCGTTCACGGCCTTGAAGTGGTCGAGGTCCACGATCACGAGCGCGACGACGTGGCCGTGCCGCACGGCCCGTGCCACCTCGACGGTCACGCGGTCGTGGAAGGCGCGATGGGTCAGGCAGCCGGTGAGGCCGTCGTACGTCGCGAGCCGGTCCAGCGTGCGCCGGACGCGCTCGCGTGCGGCGGCCGCCGCCGCGGAGACCGCCCCGACACCCGTCAGCACGACGACCATCATCAGCGGGCGGCCGGGCTCGGTGTGACCTTCGAGCACCGCGACGACGAGATAGCCGATCGTTGCGAGCGCGGTCGCGCACACCACCGCGTAGGGCGGGTATGCGAGCGCGCAGTACACGACCGCGAACAGCAGCAGGAGCGCGAGCGGACTCCGCGCGCCACCGTCGAGGGCGGTGACCGCGAGGACGAACGCGATGCTGAAGACCGTCCACGTGTAGAAGAAGACGAGTCGCCGCGGCGACGCGACGATCGCGTCACGGGGCAGGGCGACGACGACGAGCACCGAGGCGAGCGCCACGCCCGCCATGCCGTACAGGATGTGCCGGCTCGGCCCGGGCACGACGACCAGGTACGCCAGGCTGCACGCGATCGACACGCCGTACAGCACGAGGCCGAGATCGATGTGGCGCTTCCAGAAGTCGGCGTCGAGCTGCGCGTTCACATCTGCCCCGCGTCCGGCCTGTCCGGTACCGATCGGCTCGCGGCGTCACGACCTGAGCGATGGGGGAAGACTGGGCGGTCGTGAGGTCCATCGAGGAGTCACCGCTCGCACCCGACGAGCTGGCCCGCATCGACGCCTACTGGCGGGCGGCGAACTACCTGTCCGTCGGGCAGATCTACCTGCTCGCGAACCCGTTGCTGCGCACGCCGCTCGAGCCGGCCCACATCAAGCCCCGCCTGCTCGGCCACTGGGGCACGACGCCGGGCCTCAACCTGCTGTACGCCCACCTCGACCGCGAGATCGTGCGCCGCGACCTCGACGTGATGTACGTGATCGGGCCCGGGCACGGTGGGCCGGCGATCGTCGCGAACTGCTGGCTCGAGGGCACCTACAGCGAGATCTACACCGCGATCACCCGCGACGAGCCGGGGATGGCGCAGCTGTTCCGCCAGTTCTCGTTCCCGGGCGGCATCCCCAGCCACGTCGCGCCCGAGACCCCGGGCTCGATCCACGAGGGCGGCGAGCTCGGGTACTCGCTGTCGCACGCGTTCGGCGCGGCCTTCGACAACCCCGACCTGATCGTCGCGTGCGTCGTCGGCGACGGCGAGGCCGAGACCGGACCGCTCGCGACCTCGTGGCACGCGAACAAGTTCCTCGACCCCGTCACGGACGGCGCGGTGCTGCCGATCCTCCACCTCAACGGCTGGAAGATCGCGAACCCGACCGTCCTCGCCCGCATCACCGACGACGAGCTGACCGCACTGCTGCAGGGATACGGGTGGACGCCCTACCTCGTCGAGGGCGACGAGCCCGCGCGTGTGCACCAGCAGCTCGCGGCCACGCTGGACCACGTCGTCGACGAGATCCGCGACATCCAGTCACGGGCGCGCAACGGTGGCGACGCGTCGCGGGCGCGCTGGCCGATGGTCGTGCTGCGCACGCCGAAGGGGTGGACCGGTCCGAAGGTCGTCGACGGCGAGCCCGTCGAGGGCACGTGGCGATCCCACCAGGTGCCGCTCGCCGAGGTCCGCACGCGCCCCGAGCACCTCGCGCTCCTCGAGGAGTGGATGCGCAGCTACCGGCCCGAGGAGCTCTTCGAGGACGACGGCCGGCCGCGCGCCGACATCGTCGACTGGCTGCCGCGCGGCCGGCGGCGGATGTGCGACAACCCGCACGCGAACGGCGGCCTGCTGCTGCGCGACCTCGCGCTCCCGGACTTCCGCGACTACGCCGTCGACGTGTCGAAGCCGGGGACGACCCGTTCGGAGCCCACGCGCGTCCTCGGGTGCTTCTTGCGCGACGTGTTCGCGCGCAACGCGCCGTACCGCAACTTCCGCCTGTTCGGTCCCGACGAGACGGCGTCGAACCGCCTCGACGCCGTGTACGACGCGACGGGCAAGACGTGGATGGCCGAGGTCCTGCCCGTCGACGAGCACCTCGCGCCCGACGGTCGCGTGATGGAGATCCTCAGCGAGCACACGTGCCAGGGATGGCTCGAGGGGTACCTGCTCACCGGACGCCACGGCCTGTTCTCGTGCTACGAGGCGTTCACCCACATCGTCGACTCGATGTTCAACCAGCACGCGAAGTGGCTGCAGGTGTGCCGCACCTTGAGCTGGCGGCGGCCGATCGCGTCGCTGAACTACCTCCTGACGTCCCACGTGTGGCGCCAGGACCACAACGGGTTCACGCACCAGGACCCGGGGTTCATCGACCTCGTCGCGAACAAGAAGCCCGAGGTCGTGCGCGTCTACCTCGCGCCCGACACGAACTGCCTGCTGTCCATCGCCGACCACTGTCTGCGCAGCCGTGACTACGTCAACGTCGTCGTCGCGCAGAAGTACCCGTCGCTCGACTGGCTGAGCATCGAGGAAGCGATCCTGCACTGCACGCGTGGCGTCGGCATCTGGGAGTTCGCGAGCAACGACACCGACGGCGACCCCGACGTCGTCCTCGCCGCGGCCGGGGACGTCCCGACGCTCGAGGTGATGGCCGCGACCGACCTGCTGCGTCGCCACCTCCCGGACGTGAAGGTGCGCGTGGTCAACGTCGTCGATCTCATGCGCCTCGCGCCCGAGACCGAGCACCCGCACGGGATGTCCGAGCGCGAGTACGACACGGTGTTCACGACCGACAAGCCCGTGATCTTCGCCTACCACGGCTACCCGTGGATCATCCACCGCCTGACGTACCGGCGGGCGGGCCACGACAACCTCCACGTCCGCGGCTACAAGGACGAGGGGACGACGACCACGCCGTTCGACATGGTCCTCCTCAACGATCTCGACCGGTTCCGGATCGTCATGGACGTCGTCGACCGCGTCCCGGGACTCGGCCAACGCGCCGCGCGGCTGCGTCAGGACATGCTCGACGCGCGCGTGCGCGCGCGGCAGTGGACGCGCACCTACGGCGAGGACATGCCCGAGATCGCGGAGTGGTCCTGGCCGTACTGACACGCAACCGAACGCTCGTCGCGCGCACGTTCGCGCTCGTCGTCTCACAAGTGTCAGGTGCGTCACGACGGAGGGGGAAAAACGTCCCTGGCGCGTGGACCGCGGTCGTCCTTACACTGC
>DASRES010000066.1 GCA_035651955.1 Acidimicrobiia bacterium | reverse complement strand
GCGAGCGCGACCACGGGGATCACCCGGCGCCGAAGGCGCCAAGAGCGGAGATGTGTCCGCGACCGACGCGGCGCGTCGGGTCGCGGTTGACGCCGGATCCTCTCGGGGTTACACCGGCCGTTCGGCAACTGTCCGGCTCGCGGCGCGTCTGCGACGCGGGTGCCCGGACGGACGGGAGGGGACGCCGATGTCGTTCGCAGCCGTCACCAACGTGAACCTGAAGGGGCGCGACCGCGCCGATGCGGAGAAGTTCCTCAACGAGGTGATGATCCCGGCGATCAAGACGTTGACCGGCTTCCAGACCGCGCGGTTCCTGCGCTCGGTCGACGGAACGACGGGCGTCGGCGCGGTGATCTTCGACTCGGAGAGCAATGCCCGTGCCGGCCTCGACCAGATGATCGCGCGACGTCCCGCCGAAGCGCCTCCGGTGGAGAGCACCGCGATCTACGAGCTCGTCGTCGAGGTCTGAACCCGACATCGCACGCTCGGGCGGCCTGCGTCGATCGTCGTTACGATCGGCCGCCATCGACGAGGACCTCGCGCTCGCGCTGCAGCTCGCCGACGACGCCGACGCGCTCACGACGGCGCGCTTTCGCGCGCGTGATCTCGTCGTCGAGACGAAGCCCGACCTGACGCCCGTCAGCGAAGCCGACCGCGCCGTCGAGCGCGCGCTCCGCGACCGACTCGCGCGCGAGCGTCCGCGCGACGCCCTCCTCGGTGAGGAGTACGGCGAGATGCCGCACGACGGCGCGCGCCGGCCGCGCGGCCGCGCCCGGCGGACATGGATCGTCGACCCGATCGACGGCACCAAGGGCTACGTGCGCGGCCTCCCCGTCTGGGCCACGCTGGTCGCGCTCGTCGAGGACGGCGTCGTGACGGTCGGGGTCGTCTCCGCGCCGGCGCTCGGCCGTCGCTGGTGGGCGTCGCGCGGTAACGGCGCGTTCGTCGACGGCGAGCCGGTGCACGTCTCGGCTGTCGCGCGCCTCGAGGACGCGCACCTGTCGATCGACGACTACACGAGCTTCGCGGCATGCGGCCTCGGCGACGCGCTGCTCGCGTTGGAGCGCCGGTGCTGGCGCTCACGCGGCTTCGGGGACTTCTGGTCCTACGTGCTCGTCGCCGAGGGCGCGGTCGACGTCGCGATCGAACCCGTCGGACTCAGTCCGTGGGACCTCGCGGCCGTCATGGTCGTCGTCGAGGAGGCTGGCGGGCGGTTCACCGATCTCAGCGGCGCAGCGCGCTTCGACGGTGGGAGCGCGGTCGCGACGAACGGTCTCCTGCACGACGACGTGCTGCGCTCGCTCCGACCTCGGGAGGCATGATTCCAGCGTGAGCAACGACGGCGAGATCACGGTCGGGATCGACATCGGCACCGGTTCCGTGAAGGCGATCGCGGCGGACGCGGACGGCAACGTCGTCGCGCGCTCGCGTGTGCCGCACGCGCTGCAGATCCCGCAACCCGACCAGATGCAGCACGACGCCGACGAGGCGTGGCGGCGAGGGCCGCGCGCCGCGCTCGAGCAGCTCGGCGACGTGCGGCCGCGTGCGGTCAGCGTCGCCGCGATGGTGCCCTCGCTCACGGCCGTCGACGCCGACGGCATCCCACGCGCGCCGGGCCTGCTCTACGGCGACGCGCGCGGACGCACGGCAGAGGCCGGAGCCGGCGTCAACCCGGCCGAGTCCGGCGAGCTCCTCGCCTTCCTCCGCTGGCTGCGCGACGCCTATCCGGGCGCGACGGGCTTCTGGCCCGCGCAGTCCGTCGCGAACCACGCGCTGTCGGGCGAGGCGGTCCTCGACACGTCGACGGCGTCGACCGCGTACCCGCTCTTCGACTGGGTCGGATGGGACGAGCAGCTCGCGAAGGATCTCGGGATCACCACCGACCAGCTGCCGCGACTCGTCCCCACCGCGTGGGAGTGCGGGCGCGTCGACGGTGACGACGGGCCGGTCCTCGCGTCCGGTTGCATCGACGCACTCGCGGAGCAGATCGTCGCGGGTGCCGACGAGGACGGCGACGTCATGGTCATCCTGGGCACGACCCTGATCGTCTGGTCCGTGACCACGAGCGAGCAGGCACCGGCGGGTCACTACGCGATCCCGCACACGACGCCGGGCAAGATGCTCGTCGGTGGCCCGAGCAACGCGGGTGGGCTCTTCGTCAACTGGGCCACCGGGTGGCTGCGCGAGTCGTCGGAGCCCGCGTCGCCCGGCGCGGTTCCGGTGTGGGCGCCGTACCCGCGCGGTGAGCGCGTCCCCTACGACGACCACACGTTGCGGGGCGCGCTGGGCCGTCTGGACCTCACGCACGACGCCGCTGCGCTGCGCCGGGCCGCCTTCGAGGCGTCCGGGTTCGTCGCGCGTCGCATGATCGACGCAACCGCCCGCGACACCGGAACGAGCCCGCGCCGGATCATCGCGACCGGAGGCGGCACGCGGGTCGACGAGTGGGTGCAGGCGCTGGCCGACTGCACCGGTCTGCCCGTCGACTGCGTCGCGGTACCCGAAGGTGGCGCGCTCGGCTCGGCCTACCTCGCCCGCATGGCCGTGGGGCTCGAGACCAACATGGCCGACGCCGGCCGATGGGCGCGCACCGGCCGTCGGGTCGAGCCCGATCCGGCATGGGCCGGGGCGGTCGCGGCGCGATACGACGAGTTCCTCGCGCTCTCGCCGTGACGCGCGCGGTCACGGCCGTCGCCGCCACGCTGCTCGTCGTCGTCAGCGGGTGCGGCGGCGGCGGCAGCGGTCGCTCGGCGCGCACGACCACGACGACCGCCCCGAACGTCGCGCCGGACGAGGCGTGCCGGCTGCTGACGCCGGCCGACGCGGCGAAGCTGTTCGGTGAGCAACCACGACGCGTCGAGGACTCGTCGCGTGTGCGCGGCGCCGCGTCCGCGTGTCTGTACGAGGCGACGAGCACGTCCGGGCAGCTGCTGCAGTTCCGGATCTACGCCGGCACGCAGTACTACGCCCGCACCGTGCACGCCGACGCGCGCGACGTGTCCGACCTCGGCGAGCAGGCGTTCGTGAGCGCGGCGGGGCCGTCGGGTCTGGTCGACTGCCAGTTCGTGAAGAGCGGCAACGTCTATGCGTTCGCGTACTCGAACCTCACCCATGACCCGAACGCGAAGAGCGACGCGCTCCTGTCGCTCGCACGTCAGGTCGCGGCGCGCCTGTGAGCGGAAGGAGGTGTGCGAGCGCAAGTAGCGTTGACGACATGGCGTTGCGCATCGAGATCGACCGAGACGCGTGCATGGGATCGGGCAACTGCGGCTTCTGGGCGCCCGGCGTGTTCGACCTCGACGACGACGGCATCGCGATCGTGACCAACCCCGACGGCGAGCCCGAGGACAAGATCATCCACGCCGCGCAGGGATGCCCGACCCAGGCGATCTCGGTCTACCGGGGCGACGAGCGCATCGCCTGACGCACGCCGCGCCGCTCCGCGTTCCCTGACGCCGGGGTCAGGTACGGGCCTAACATCGCCCGCATGCCCATCGGGATCTCCGAAGACCACGAGTCGCTGCACGAGGCCGTCCGCGGCTGGGTCGAACGGCACTGCCCGCCCGCCGTGCCGCGCGCGCTGCTCGACGCCGAGCGCGAGGACATGCCCTCGTTCTGGCACGCGCTGCGCGAGCAGGGCTGGCTCGGACTCCACGTCGACGAGGTGTACGGCGGCGAGGGCTACGGCATCCCCGAGCTCGCTGTCGTGCTCGAGGAGCTCGGGCGCGCCGTCGCCCCCGGGCCGTTCCTCCCGACGGTGCTCGCATCGGCCCTGCTGCAGCTGGCGGACAAGGAGATCGCGGCGGGCCTCGTTCCCGCGCTTGCCGACGGCTCGACCGTTGGCACCGTCGCGCTCGACGGCGCGCTCGACGCGCAGGACGCCGACGGCGGGCTGCGCGTGTCAGGCACGGTGTCGCCGGTGTTGTCCGGGCACCTCGCCGGACTCGTCGTCGCGCGCGCGGGCGACACGTGGTGCGTCCTGGTCGAGGGTGAGTTCACGGCGCGCGAGCTGAAGAGCCTCGACCTCGTCCGTCGTGTCGCGGAGATCACGGTCGCGGACGTCGTCGTCCCCGCATCACGTCAGCTGCGTGAGCTCGACGACATGCGTGTGCGCGAGCTCGCCGTCACGCTGTTCGCCGCCGAGGCGGTTGGTGGCGCGCAATGGTGCGTCGACACGTCGGCCGAGTACGTGAAGGTCCGTCAGCAGTTCGGCCGGCCGGTCGGGCAGTTCCAGGGGCCGAAGCACCGGTGCTCCGACATGCTCGCCCAGACCGAGCTCGCCCGCGCCGCCGCGTGGGACGCAGCGCGCGCCGCGACGGAGCCGGACGTCGCGCCGCTGACCGCGGCGGCCGCGGCGAGCCTCGCCATCGATGCCTTCGCGCACTGCGCGAAGGACTGCATCCAGAACCACGGCGGCATCGGGTTCACCTGGGAGCACGACGCGCACATGTACCTGCGCCGCGCGCTCGTCACCCGCCAGCTGCTCGGACCGTCGAGCGCGTGGCGCGTGCGCGCGGCCCGGCTCGCGCTCGACGGCGCGCGACGCGCCCTGACCGTCGACCTGCCGCCCGAGGCCGAGGCGCTGCGCGAGGAGCTGCGGTCGTTCCTCGCCGGGCTCGAACCGCTCGACGCGCAGGAGCGGCGCAACCGGCTCGCCGAGGCGGGCTACGTCGTGCCGAGCTGGCCGAAGCCGTGGGGGCGGGATGCCGACGCGCTCGAGCAGCTCGTCATCGCCGAGGAGATGAAGCGGGCCAGGATCCGCATCCCGTCGATCGCGGTCGGCGCGTGGGCGTTGCCGACGCTCATCGTGTATGGGACCGCCGAGCAGCAGGAGCGGTGGATCATGCCGACGCTGCGCGGCGAGATCAACTGGTGCCAGCTGTTCAGCGAGCCGGGAGCAGGTTCGGACCTCGCGTCGCTCACGACGCGCGCGACGCGCGTCGAGGGCGGCTGGGTGCTCAACGGGCAGAAGGTGTGGACGTCGATGGCGCGCGAAGCGGACTGGGGCATCTGCCTCGCGCGCACGAACCCCGACGCGCCGAAGCACGACGGCATCAGCTGCTTCATGCTCGACATGCGAACACCGGGGATCGACATCCGTCCGCTCCGCGAGCTCACCGGCGAAGCGTGGTTCAACGAGGTGTTCTTCGACGACGTGTTCGTCCCCGAGGACTGCCTCGTCGGACGCGAGCACGACGGTTGGCGTGCCGCGCGCACCACGCTCGCGAACGAGCGCGTGTTCATGGGGAGCGGGTCGTCGATCGGCTACGGCGTCGAGGGGTTGCTGCGCCTGCTGCAGTCGACCGGCGCCGTCGAGCACGAGGTCGCGCTCGACCAGGTGGGCGGGTTCGTCTGCGAGGCGCACGCGCTCGCGGTGCTCGGCTTCCGGTTGACGTTGAAGGCGCTCGCGGGTGCCGACCCGAGCGGTTCGGAAGCCGCGGTGCGCAAGCTGCTGGGCGCGGAGCACGACCAGCGCGTGCAAGAGGTCGGCCTCGAGATGCTCGGCGGCGCGGGCGCGGTCCACGACGGCGACGCCTCGATGTGGATCCACGGCTTCTTGTTCAACCGCTGCCTCACGATCGCGGGGGGCACGACCGACGTGCAGCGCAACGTCATCGCCGAGCGGCTGCTGGGACTGCCTCGCGACCCGTGATCGCCCCTGCGTTCTGTGAAGCGTGAGCGCGCCTCTGTGGCGGTGACGCTTCACAGGAGGCTGCCTGCTGCCGATGGTGCAGGCATGAAGCGGCTGTGCAACTGACGGTCAGCCTTCGCGCCGCAGCTCCTCGCGCAGCACGAACTTCTTGACCTTGCCCGACGGTGTGCGCGGCATCTCGTCGATCGCCCGCAGCTCCTCTGGCCACTTCTGCCGCGCGAGACCGGCGGCATCGAGGTGCGCGCGTACGTCCGTGAGCGAGGGCACCTCGCGACCGGGCAGCACGCGCACGAACGCGCACGCGTGCTCACCGAGACGCGCGTCCGGCGCGGCCACGACCGCGACCTCCGCGACGCCCGGCATGCGCGCGAGGAGGTCCTCCACCTCGGCCGCGCTGATGTTCTCGCCGCCGCGGATGATGATGTCCTTCTTGCGGTCGGTGATCGTCAGGTAGCCGTCGGCGTCGAGCACGCCGATGTCGCCGCTCGCGTACCAGCCGGCCGCGTCGAACGCCGCGTCGGTGATCGTGGGATCGGTGTAGCCCACGCACAGGTCGGGACCGCGACTCCAGATCTCGCCTGCTTCGCCGGCTGGCACGTCACGCCCGGCGTCGTCGACGAGGCGGATCTCGACGCCCGCGAGCACGCGCCCGTCCGTGAAGTTCCGCTTCGCGCGTCGCTCCTCGTGCGACGCGCCCGTCGTCGACGGGTGCTCGGTCGAGCCGTACGACCGAGTGATCGAGATCCCGAGCGCCTCGGCCCGCTCCGCGACCGACGCGGGAACCGACGACCCGCCCAGCCCGACCGCGCCGATCAACTCGCGATGCCGGTCCGTGCAGTCGGGGTGCTCGAGCAGGCTCTGGAGGAAGTACGTCGAGCCGCTCCCCGCGGTCAGGTCGGCCTCCTCCATCGCGGCGAGCACGGTCGCCGGGTCCCACACGTCGGTCAGATGGATCGACTGACCGCGCACGAGCGGCGTCAGCAGGCCGGCCTGCATGCCGATCGCGTGGCCGACGGGCGCACCGACGAGCATCGGCCGCGGGCCCGGCATCGCGTTCATCTCGACGACCTGGTGCAGCTCGGCGACGAGCGTGCGGTGCGAGTGCACGACGCCCTTCGGGTTGGCCGTCGTGCCCGACGTGTAGCCGATGACCGCCGGGGCGTCGGGGTCGACCTCGTTCGGGTGTGCGAGCCGCTCGTGCCCGAGCACGTCGTCGAACGCGACCGTGCCCGACGGCGTGTCACCCACGGTGACGACGAGCTCGAGGTCCGGGAGCTCGTCGCGCATCGAGGCCAGGTTGGCAAGGTAGTCGTTGTGCCCGAAACGGTCGGCGGTGATCAGCACTCGCGCGCGTGTCTCGCGCAGGATGTGGCGCACCTCCCTCGTGCCGTAGAAGTGCACGATCGGCACGAGCACGCTGCCGAGCATCGTGACGCCGTAGAAGGTCACCGCGGCTTCGATCCAGTTCGGGATCTGGAACGCGACGACGTCGTCCGCGCCGATGCCGCGCGCCGCGAGCCCACCCGCGAGCCGTTGCGCGCGGTCGCGCACGTCGCCGATGGTGGTGGTGACGGGGCGCTCGCGTGACCAGACCCGGAAGACGAGCTCCGGATGTGCGGTGACGCCGTCGATGACGAGATCCGCGAGTGTCTCGTCGGTCCACAGGCGCTCACGCCGGTAGCGGCGGACGAGGTCCTCGGGGACGGTCCGCAGCCGCCAATCGGGCACCATGGACGGGAGCGTACCGACACCGTTCACAAGTTGACAGCCGTGTCAGGGAACGGGTAGCAACCCGACCCCCGCCCGAGTCAGGGAGCGCGCCGCCATGGCCGAGCAGAAGCTCTTCTACGAGGACGTGAAGGAGGGCGACGCCGCGCCCGAGCTCACGCATCAGCTCACGCGCACGGACCTCGTCATGTACGCGGGCGCGTCCGGTGACTTCAACCCGATGCACACCGACCAGGTCGCGGCGCAGGAAGCGGGCCTCCCGGGCGTGTTCGGCCACGGCATGTTCACGGCGGGGCTTCTCGGCAAGGCGCTCACCGACTACGTCGGCGTCGGGAACCTGAAGACGTACAAGGTGCGGTTCACGAAGCAGACGTGGCCCGGCGAGACGCTGAAGACGTCGATCACGGTGAAGGCCAAGCGCGACGAAGGCGGCGAGCATCTCGTGGACCTCGACTGCCTCGTCGTGAACCAGGACGGCGAGTCGAAGCTCCAGGGAGAGGCGACGGCGTCACTCCCGAGCCGGGTCTGACGTCGGCGGGAACGAACCTCGATGGCGCGGCCCGCGATGCGCTTCGACCTGCCGAGCCCGGACAACGAGACGCGTCCGTTCTGGGACGCGGCGCGCGACGGTCGTCTGATCGTCAAGCACTGCCAGGACTGCGGTGAGTACTCGTTCTACCCGCGGCCGTTCTGCCCGAAGTGCTGGAGCCCGCGCGTCGAGTGGGCCGAGGTCAGCGGAAAGGCGACGCTGTACACGTGGTCCGTCGTCCACGTGAACGACCTGCCCCCGTTTCCCGAGCGCGTGCCGTACGTCGCCGCGATCGTCGAGCTCGACGAGGGCCCGCGGATGATGACGAACGTCGTCGACTGCGCCTTCGACGACCTGCGCGTCGGCATGCCGGTCGAGGTGACGTTCCGCCCGACGAGCGACGAGTTCACGCTGCCGTTGTTCCGCCCGGCCACGGCGTGACCGCGCGGGCCCGTCCGGCGTCATGATGAGGGCATGACGTACCAGGACTTCAACTTCCCGTTCGAGGGACCGCTGCACGAGGTCTTCCCGGCGTTGCACGCCGCGCAGAACTCGTACATGGCCCAGATCGACTCGCTGCGCGCGCCCGACCGCAAGACGCACGAGCTCATCCGGCTCGTGTGCACGGTGGTGCTGCGGAACCCGCCCGGGATCCAGCGTCACGCGATGCTCGCTCGCGAGGTCGGCGCGACGTGGGAGGAAGTCCTCGGCTCGATCATGTTGACGATCCCCGGCTTCGGGTTGCTGCCGGCCGTCGAGGCCATCCCCTCGGCGCGGCGCGGCTTCGACGCCGCGCCACCCGCGGAGGCCGACTGACGTGACCGAGGTAGGTGAGCGCGTGTCCGACGAGACGGCGGTGCCGTTCCGGATGCTGCCCCGGCTCGACGACCGCAACCGGTTCTTCTGGACGTCGGGTGCAGACGGCCGTCTGCGCTTCCTGCGCTGCCAGGACTGCGGGTACTACGTGCACCCGCCGACGCCGCGGTGCCCGAAGTGCCTCTCGAAGGACGTCGTCCCCGAGCCGGTGTCCGGACGAGCGACGGTCGCGACGTACTCGATCAACCACCAGCCGTGGATGCCCGGTCCCGAGTTGCCGTACGTCGTGGCGATCGTCGAGATCGTCGAGCAGCCCGACGTGCGGCTCACCACGAACATCGTCGGGTGCGCGCCGGACGACGTGACGATCGGCATGCCCGTGCGCGTCGTCTTCGAGCGCCATCCCGACGACCCCGACGACGTGTACCTGCCGCTGTTCGAGCCGGACGGGAAGGGCGCGTGATGGCGGCCGACAACGGCGCGAACGAGATCATCGAGCGGCGCGCGTGCATCACCGGGGCCGGACAGTCCGAGATCGGCCGTCGCCTGTTCCGCGACCCGCTCGACCTGACGCTCGACGCGTGTCTCGCGGCGATCGACGACGCCGGGTTGACGGTCGCCGACATCGACGGTCTGTCGACGTACCCGGGGCCGATGGACGTCCCGCCGGGGTTCTCGGGCGCGGGCGCGTACGACGTGATGGACGCGCTGCGTCTTTCCGTTGGTTGGTACAACAGCGGCCTCGAGACGTCGGGCCAGCTCGGTTCCGTCATCAACGCGTGTCTCGCGGTCGCGTCCGGACTCGCCACGCACGTCGTGTGCTTCCGCAGCGTGTGGGAGGGCAGCGCGCAGGGCGCCAAGGGTCGCTCCGCGGTGATGCCGGGCGGTGGCGGTGACGGCGGGGGCGGCAGCGGTGGCGGCGGGGGTGGTGGCGGTGGTCCGGTGCGGATCCCGCGCGCGGGCGGCTTCCAGCAGTGGACGTTGCCGTTCTCGGCGCCGTCCGCCGCGATCTGGATCGGGATGTTCGCCCAGCGTCACTTCCACCAGTACGGGACGACGCGCGACCAGCTCGCGCAGATCGCGTTGAACGCGCGGAAGAACGCGGCGCTGAACCCGAACGCGATCTACACCGACCCCATGTCGATGGACGACTACTTCGCGGCGCGCATGATCTCGACGCCGTTCTGCCTCTTCGACTGCGACGTTCCGTGCGACGGCGCCACCGCGGTCGTCGTGTCGCGTCGTGACGCGGCCGACGGATTGCGCAAGACGCCGATCCAGGTCGAGGCGGTGGGCGCCGCGATCCGCGGCCGTCCGTCGTGGGACCAGTTCGACGACCTGTCGACGATGGCGAACCGCGACGCGGGCGCGCAGCTGTGGACGCGCACCGATCTGCGCCCGTCCGATGTGCAGATCGCCGAGCTCTACGACGGGTTCAGCTTCCTCACGATGAGCTGGCTGGAGGCGCTCGGGCTGTGCGGTGTGGGGGAGAGCGGCCCGTTCGTCGAGGGTGGCGCGCGCATCGCGCGCGACGGCGAGCTCCCGCTCAACACGCACGGCGGGCAGCTCTCGGGCGGACGGTTGCACGGCTACGGGTTCCTGCACGAGGCGTGCGTGCAGCTCTGGGGCGAGGCCGGCGACCGCCAGGTGCCGAGCCGACCGGAGGTCGCGATCGCGGCGGCGGGCGGCGGCAACACCTGTGGCTGCCTCCTCCTGACGCACCGCTAGCCACAATTGTGGTTCGGCGCGCCTATGTGGCGCCGAACCACAAGAGTGACGAGGTCACGCGGCGAGCGCCGTACGAATCGCGGCGACGAGGTCCGTCGGATCGCGGACGTCCGCGGCGGTCGCGTGGAAGACCTGCCAGCCGAGCGCCTGGATGCGGTTCCGTCGAGCGAGATCGCGCTCGTGTTGCCCGCGACCACTGTGGTGCTCGTAGCTGTCGTACTCGATCGCGAGACGGCGTTCGGGATACGCCGCGTCGACGCGCGCGACGAAGTGCGGGCCGTCGCAGATGTCGAACTGGAGTACCGGGTCCGGGAGACCACGACGGCGCAGGGCGCGGACGAGCCGGCGCTCGGGGATGCTCTCGGGACCGCGGCCTGAAGGATCGCGTGCGCGGAGCACGGCACGGATGACTTGGCGGCCACGACGCCCGGGTCGGTCGAGGTCGATGGCCCGCTTCGCAAGACGGTCGATCGTTGTCAGGCCGCGCCGGAGCGCGTCGTCGACCGCCTCTTCGAGCGCCGCGAATCCCAGGTAGCGACCGAGGTCGATGAGCGTGCGGTCGATGGTGGTGACCGGGATGTCGTCCCTCGTCGTTCGGTCCGAGTCGGGGAGATCGATGGACTGGTGACATGCGACGCCGGGCAAGCGGTGCCACCGCGGTCCGTGGACCATCACCTCGAGCCGTCCGGGCTCCAGACCGGGCAGGCCCCACACGAGCCCGGCGGCGCGGTGCGATGCGAGCGCCGTTCCGCTCGTCGCGAGGCACGCGGCGAGCAGGTCCTGATGCCAGTCCGGCGGGTAGCCCTCGATCCGGTAGACGCCAGGACGCATCTTCGTCCACCGCCGCTGGGCGAGGCGCCGGCGAACGATCGTGCCCGTTGCGCCGAGCGCGACGAGCTGCTCGTACGTGACGAGCCCGCGTTGCGAGCTCGCGATCGCGGCGACAGCCGCATCGAACCCTGGCCCGGTGCCCATGATCAGACATGCAACCAGCGGGGTGTGTCAGTAACCGCCTCAATTGTGGTTCAGCGCTCGTTGAGCGCGCTGAACCACAATTGAGAATTGAGGAACGGGCTCAGCCGTCGAGCGCGATCGAGGCGAGCTCGGCGAGGTGGTCGTCGCTGGTGCCGCCGACCTGCCTGAGCGACATCAGCCGCTTCAGATAGAGGTGGATGTCATGCTCCCAGGTGAAGCCGACGCCGCCGAAGACCTGGAGCGCGCTCGCGCCCACCCGGTAGAGCTCGTCCGACGCGAACGCCTTCGCCATCGTCGCGGCGCGGTGGCGCTCGCACGCGTCGGCGGCGTCCAGGGCCCAGCACGCGTAGTACGCGCCGGCGCGAGCCAGCTCGACGGCCTGGAGCATGTCCGCGCAGAGGTGCTGGACGGCCTGGAACGATCCGATTGGCCGCCCGAACTGCTCGCGTGCCTTCGCGTACTCCACCGCGAGCTCCAACGCGCGCGCTGCCGCGCCTACGCCGTCGACCACGTCGGCCACCGCGAGCCGGTCGACGACCTGCGCGACGGCACCCGTTGCACAACCACCGCCGCTGTTGCCGCGGTCGTCGTCGCCCAGACGGCGTGCACGCGCACCGTCGAGCACGACGGTGGCCTCCTTGCGCGTGCCGTCGACGGTCGGCGTCGCGTCGACCGCGACCGCGGGATCGGCCGCGTCGACGGCGAAGACGCCGAGCTCGCCGTCCGCGCCGCTCGCGACGACGAACACGACGTCGGCCGCGGACGCGTCGCGGACGTGCACCTTCGTCCCGTCGACGCGCCACTCGTCGTCCGCGACGCGTGTCGCGCGCGTCACCGGCGAGCGCCATTGGTACCGGCGCGCCGGCTCGAGCAGCGCGACCGTGCCGACCGTCTCGCCGGAAGTGAGCGCGGCCATCCACGTCTCGCGGTCACGCTCGGTCCCCGCCAGCGCGACGACGCCGACCGCACCGACCGCCGACGAGGTGAACGGGCCGGGGTGCACCGCTCGGCCCAGCTCCTCGAGCACGACCGCCGTGTCGACCATCGCAGTCGCGCTCGACGGATCGGCGAGCGCGGTCACACCGAGCGATGCGAGCCCTCGCCAGACGTCGTCGCTCGTGCCGCGCGCGTCGTCGAGCATCGACCGGACGTACGGCGACACGGGCGCTCGCTCGGAGAGGAAGCGCCGAACCGTGGCGCGCAGCTGTTCCTGCTCGGGCGAGAATTCGAGATCCAACGCGACTCTCCAGACCTGACGGGGGCGTCAGGGTAACGAGTAGGGTCGGCGCCATGCACCTGCGCTACGGCGAGGCCGAGGAGGCGTTCCGCGCGGAGCTCGTCGCGTGGCTGGACGCGAACGTCCCGCCGCCCGAGGTCCTAGCTCAGCCGAAGCTGTCGAGCGCGAACCTCACCGACTGGTCGCGCGCGTGGCAGCGGACGCTGTTCGACGCGGGCTGGCTCGTTCCCGGCTGGCCGCCCGAGCTCGGCGGCCGGAACGCGACGCCGACGCAGCAGATGATCTACTTCGAGGAGTTCAAGAAGCGGGAGATCCCTCGCAGCCTCAACCCGCAGGGTCTCGGGATCATCGCCCCGTCGATCAAGGACTACGGCACCGACGCGCAACGCGAGCGGTTCCTCCTCCCAACGCTGCGCGCCGAGATCGCATGGTGTCTCGGTATGAGCGAACCGGCCGCCGGAAGCGATCTCGCGAGCCTTCGGACGCGCGCCGTGCTCGACGGGGATCACTTCGTCGTCAACGGGCAGAAGGTGTGGACGTCCGGTGCGCATCACGCTGACTGGTGCCTGTGCTTCGTGCGCACGGATCCCGACGCGCCGAAGCACCGTGGCATCAGCGCGCTCATCATCGACATGCGGACGCCGGGTGTCGAGGCGCGCCCCTTCGCCGAGCTCTCCGATCCCGACTACCTCGACTTCAACGAGGTCTTCTTCACCGATGCCGTCGTCCCCGCCGAGAACCTGCTCGGCGAGCTCAACAAGGGATGGCCGATCACGCAGGGGTCGCTCGCACACGAGCGGGCGATGCTGTGGATCGACTACGCGTACGACATGGACCGCGCGGTCCAGAAGCTCGTCGCGCTCGGTGCGGAGCCCGGTCCGGACGGCCGACCGCTCCGCGAGGACGCGCGCTTCCGTGACGAGGTCGCCGGCTTCGCGATCGATGCGCAGGCGCTGACGCTCATGGGCTACCGCGGCTTCTCGAAGTTCATGCGGGGGAAGGCGTCCCCGGAGCACTCGCTCCTGAAGCTGTACGGCAGCGAGTCGGTGCAGAAGTGCCTCGACGCCGGTGCGGAGGCGCTCGGCGCCGCGGGCATCGACTCCTCGTTCCGCGGGCCGTCCCTGTGGAGGGACGGCGCGTGGATCGTGCAGTGGATGCGTTCGTTCTCCGGGACGATCCCGGGCGGCACGAGCGAGATCCAGCGCAACATCATCGCCGAGCGCGTCCTCGGCCTCCCGCGCGCCTGACGACCAGGCGCCGCAGTTGCCGTCGCGTCAGCTACGCAGCAGCGCGCCCGGGCGCGTTTCGACCGCCTCGGGCAGCGGCTTGCCGTCGGCGTGGATCGGCGTGCCGTTGACGACGACGTGCGCGATGCCCTCGGGTCCGTCGGCGACCAGACGCTCGGCGCCGGCGGGGAAGTCGCGCACGCGACGCAGCGGCCCGGGCGCGACCGCGTCGGGGTCGAGCACGACGACGTCGGCCGTCATGCCCTCCGCGATCACACCGCGGTCGCGCAGGCCGAACACGCGCGCGGGCTCGGCGGTGAGCTTGTGGATCGCGCGCTCGAAGCTCAACGCGCCGCGCTCGCGCACCCAGTTGCCCAGCAGGTCGGTGGGCAGGCACGCGTCGCACAGCTGGCTGACGTGCGCGCCCGAGTCGGCGAGGCCGAGCATCATCCCGTCGGTCCGCAACAGCTCCGCGATGAGGTCGTCGTCGTCGTTCGCCACGACCTGCCGGAACCGGGTGTCGAGGTCTTCCGACAGCGCGACCTCGACCATCACGTCGAGCGGCGCGCACCCGCGCTCCGCCGCGACTTCCGACAGCGGACGCCCCACCAGCTCGGGATGGGTCGACGTCTCCGCGACCGACACGAGGTGCCAGCGCGGCCGCAGGAACCGACCGTGGTCGAGCTCGTCCTGTGCACGTGCGCGCCACGACGCGTCCGCGTACCGGGCCGCGCGCTCGGACGGGGGCAACGCGAGGATCTCGCCGAAGATCGGCACGACCTGGAACGTGAACGGCTCGCGCAGGTTGAACTGGAACGTCAGCGGGCGGCAGCTCACCTGGGGCCACACGTCCGAGCCCTTCGCGCGCTCAGCCGTGTTCAGCTCGGCCATCGACGCCGCCCACGGCGTGCCCTTCATCGTCAGCAGCGCGGTCCAGGTCATCGGCACGCCGACCTCGCGCTGCAGCTCGTACAACCGTTGGTGCGTCAGCGCAGGCCCCGGGATGATCTCGACGACGCCCTTGCCCGCCTCGCCGAGCACGCGGATCAGCGTCTCCATCTCCTCGGCGCTCGCGAGCCGTGACGGGACCGGACGGCCGGCGTCGCCCGCGTGCGTGGGGGAGAGGCTCGTCGCGAACCCGGCCGCGCCGGCGTCCAGCGACTCGCGCACGACGCTCGCCATGCGCGCGATCTCGTCGGACGTCGCCTCGCGGTCGTAGCCGTCGTCGCCCATGACCCAGAGTCGCACCGCGGTGTGCCCGACGTAGCACGCGTAGTTGAGCACCGTGCCGCGCCGCTCGACCGCGTCGAGGTACTGCCCGAACGTCTCCCAGTCCCACGGCAGCCCGGCTTCGAGCGCGGCGAGGCTCATGTCCTCCACGTGCTCGAGCGTGCGTGCCATCAGCCCGCGGTGCTCGGGACGGCACGGCGCGAGGCTGAACCCGCAGTTCCCGGCGACCACGGTCGTCACGCCGTGCCAGCACGACGGCGTGAGCGCCGGGTCCCAGAACACCTGCGCGTCGTAGTGCGTGTGCACGTCGACGAAGCCGGGCGTGACGGCCATCCCCGACGCGTCGAGCTCCCGCGCGGCACCGGCGTCGATCGAGTCGCCGATCGCGGTGATGCGGTCACCGGTGATCGCGACGTCGGCGCGCCGGCCCGGCGCACCCGTCCCGTCGACGACCGTCCCGCCCCTGATGACGACGTCCGCAGCCATGGCACACCTCTCGCGCTCGACCGGTCCCGACAGTCTGGCCCACCGCCAACCTTGACGCTCGTGTCAGGTTTGACCACACTGCCCCGCATGGCGTCGACCCTCCCTGCGACCGTTCCGTCCACGATGCGCGCGGCCGTCTACAAGGGCGACCGGCGCGTCGAGGTCGAGGACCGGCCCGTCCCGGATCTCGGCCCGCACGACGTCCTCCTCGAGGTCAGTCACTGCGGGATCTGCGGGTCGGACATCCACCACTTCCTCGAGGGTTGGGGCGCGCGGAACGCGATCGGCGGGCACGAGTTCTCGGGCGTCGTCGTCGCGACCGGTCCGGAGGTCACCGACTGGCACGCCGGCGACGAGGTCATCGGCGGCCCGTCGCCCAAGTGCGGCGAGTGCGAGTTCTGCCGGGCCGGCCGGCCGTCGCTGTGCTCGGGCCGCAAGCCCGTCGGCGAGGGCGGTGGGTTCCAGGGCGCCTTCGCCGACTACGTGAAGGTGCTCGACGCCGAGCTGATCCGCGTGCCGGAGAACGTGTCCTTGCGTCACGCGGCGCTCACGGAGCCGCTCGCGGTCGCGCTGCACGGCATCACGCGCAGCGGCGTGCAACCGGGTCAGCGCGCGCTCGTGACCGGCGCGGGCCCGATCGGCTCGCTGACGGTCGCCGCGCTGATCGCGAAGGGGATCACGGACGTCGTCGTGAGCGAGCCGTCCGAGGCGCGCCGCGCGCTGTGCGAACGGCTCGGCGCGCGCACCGTCCTCCCCGACGAGCTCGTCGGCCCGCCGTCGCCCAACTACCTCGTCGACGAGCCGTTCGACGTCGCGCTCGAGTGCTCCGGCAACGCGCGCGCGATGGAGACGGCGCTCGAGCAGCTGAAGCGGACCGGCACGCTCGTGCTCGTCGGCGCGGGCATCCAGCCGCCGCGCTTCAACCCGAGCCGCATCCTGCTGCAGGAGCTCGTGATCACGGGTGCGTTCTGCTACGACGGCGACGGGTTCGACGCCGCGCTCGCGCTGCTCGCGTCACCCGGCTTCCCGCGCGACGAGCTCGTCGAGGCGGACGACATCGGACTGGAGGCACTGTTCGACGCGGTCGAGCGGCTCCACGAGGGCGCGATCCCGGCGAAGGTGCTCGTCGCGCCGCGCAGATCCCGGGAGGGAGCGAAGACATGAGCGGAATCGAGTGGACGCGCAAGCCGCGGTTCAACCACGTGGCGATGAGCGTGCCGTCCGAGCTGCTGGAGCCCGCCGGCCGCAAGCTCCTGACCGACTTCTACGGCGAGGTGTTCGGCTGGCAGGAGTTCCCGACCGAGACGGTCGACGGCCGGAAGCTCGTGTTCGGCTGCTACGACATCGACCAGTTCGTGTTCCTCATCGCGGACGACCCGCCGATGACGTGCCCGCGGCTCGATCACTTCGGATTCGCCGTGTACTCCCGGGACGACTTCGACGGCATCCTGACCCGCGCCAAGGCGTACCGCGAGCACGATGAGCGCGTCGACATCATCGACGAGGAGCTCGAGGACCACGGGATGCTCTCGATCACGAACTGCTACGTGCGCTACCTCCTCCCGATGATGGTCGAGGTCCAGTGGTGGCAGTTCGCGGACACGAGCGCGAAAGCGTGAGCGCGGCCGGCATCGAGTACGGCGCGTTCGTCCCCCAGGGGTGGAAGCTCGAGTACTCCGGCGTGTCCGCAACGGACGCGTGGGAGCGCTCCAAGCAGGTCGCGCGCGAGGCGGAGCAGCTCGGCTACGACCACCTCTGGGTGTACGACCACGTCGAGACCGTCCCGCGCCGCGAGCCGACCCACGTGTTCGAGGCGTTCACCACGCTCGCCGCGATCGCGCAGGTCACCTCGACGATCCGTCTCGGGCAGCTCGTCACGTGCGCGGCCTACCGGAACGCAGGCCTGCTCGCCAAGGAGGCCGCGTGCGTCGACGTGTTCTCCGGCGGTCGGCTGATCCTCGGTCTCGGCGCGGGCTGGTACCGCCGCGAGTACGAGGCGTACGGCTACGACTTCCCGTCCGCGGGTGAGCGCCTGCAGGTCCTCGACGAGACGCTGACGGTCGTGAAGCGGATGTGGACCGAGGAGACCGTCACCTTCGACGGCAAGCACCTGCACTTCGACGGCGCGTACTGCGACCCGAAGCCG
>DASRES010000065.1 GCA_035651955.1 Acidimicrobiia bacterium | reverse complement strand
GAGAGGCGGGCTCGAGGAGAGCGCGATCGCGCTGCAGCTCGAGCGGCACGGCGTGAAGATCTTCTTCAGCGACTTCAACGGCGACAACCTGCGCACGCGGCGCCCCCACGGGCTGGTGCGCGTCCTCGTCAGCGTCGTGAGCGGCCCGACCTCGATCCGCATGCCGACCCCACCCGGCGCGACGCGGATCGCACGTGTGGTCGTGCCGTACTCGAGCGCGGAGGTCGCCAAGGCGCGCGCGAACCTGCGTGCCGCGGTCGCGCAGCTCGGTCCCGACGCGAAGCTGACCGGAGTCGCGCGCAACTATCTGAACGTCATGCTGAACCAGCCGAAGAACGCGCTCGTCGTCTTCGCGCAGCGCGTCCGCTAGCCCGTCAGGCGCGAGCGCCGTCCGTCGAGGGACGCGGACGGAGTCGACGGGCCTCCTCGAACACCGCGACGGCCCGCTCGTGGAGCGCGACGGCCCGTTCGTTGACCTCGCGTGCGAGCTCGTGGACGGCGCGGTCGTCCGCGCTGCCGCGCGCCATCGCCGACGACTCCTCCTGCATCCGCCGGCGCGCACGCTCGGCGCGCTCGCGCTCGCGGTCGACGAGCCGGCCGAGTGCGGCCGCGGAATCGCTCGCGCCGTCCGCGCGCTCGTCGTCGGGGGCCATCGACCCATGCTGACACGCGGCCTGCTCGATCCCGGTGTTCACGGTGGGACGCGGGTGGGTACCTGTGTCGTTCGTGTATCCGGCGCCTCGCCCCGGAGAGGCCACGAGCCCTCCGACCGTCATGCGGCCCGTCGCCGATGCCGTCCTCCCGTGCGACAGCTCGTCACCGGCCGCCGCGCGCCACGCCGTCCAGACGGCGCTGCACGAGCGGGGCGCCGACGCCGTCTCGGACGAGGCGGCGCTGCTGGTGTCCGAGGTCGTGACGAACGCGCTTCGGCACGCGGGGAGCGGCGTCGCCGTGCACATCGACCTCGGGGACGACGCCGTGCGCGTCACGGTCACCGATCACGGTCCCGGCTGGCCGCAGCGCCGTGACGCGACGATCGGGGGCTGGGGTCTCAACCTCGTCGAGACCATCGCGACGCGTTGGGGTGCGTACCCGTCGGACGACGGCAAGAGCGTCTGGTTCGAGCTGCCACTCTGAGCGCGCCCGCTACGTTCTGCGCCCGTGGCGCTCGACGTGCTCGTGATCGGGGGGACCGGTCCGACGGGCCTGCCGCTCGTCCGGGGACTGGTCGAGCGGGGCGCGGCGGTCACGATCCTGCACCGCGGGCTCCACGAACGGGCCGAGACGCCGGGGACGGTGCGTCACGTCCACGCCGATCCCTACGACGAGGCCGCGATCGAGTCGGCCGCCGCCGAACGGACCTACGACGTCGTCGTCGCGATGTACGGACGGTTGCGGCGTGTCGCCGAGGCGTGGCGCGGTCGAACGGGCCGGTTCGTCTCGGTGGGTGGCGTTCCCGCGTACCGCGGCTGGATGAACCCGTTCCTGCCCGACCACGGGCTGCCGGTGCCGGTCGGCGAGGATGCCCCGCTCGTGCGCGACCCGGCCGAGGACGAGAAGGGCTACCGGATCGTGCGGACCGAGGAGGCCGTGTTCGCAGCCCATCCCGGCGCGGTCCACTTCCGCTATCCCTACGTCTACGGGCCGTACCAGCTCGCGCCGCGCGAGTGGTGTGTCGTGCGACGTGTGCTCGACGGCCGTGCGCGCATCGTCGTGCCGGACGACGGGCTCACGCTGCACCATCACGGCTACACGGAGAACCTGGCGCACGCGCTGCTGCTCGCGATCGAGCGGACGGATGTCGCCGGTCACGTCCTGAACGTCGGTGACGACGACGTGCTGTCGATCCGCCAGGTCGTCGAGATCGTCGCCGGCGCGCTCGGGCACACGTTCGACATCGTGTCGATGCCGTGGGACGTCGCGCGCTCCGCACGCCCGCTCCTGATGCAGCCGAGCCCCGCGCATCGCGTGCTCGACCTGACGCGCGTGCGCGCGCTGCTCGGCTACCACGACGTGGTCCCCGCGCGCGCCGCGCTCGCGCGCACCGCTCGCTGGTTGGCCGAGAACCCGCCCGAGCGGGGCGGCACGGAGGAGCAGGTGCTGACGGACCCCTTCGACTACGAGGCCGAGGACCGCCTCGTCGACGCCTGGTGCCGCGTGCGGGCGTCGTTCGCGGACGTCGAGTTCGCGGTGGAGCCCGGCTACGGCCTCGCGTACAGCGGCCCCGGCGGCCGCGCGCGCAGCAACAAGGAGTTCGAGGCGTGAGCGGTACGGAGCGGCGAGCGAGCGCGACCATGGATACGGGCCCGATGAGCGGTATCCGTGTGCTCGACCTGTCGATCGCGGCGACCGGGCCGCTCGCGACCGCGCTGCTGGCGGACCAGGGCGCGGAGGTCGTCAAGGTCGAGCGCCCGGGCATCGGCGACATCGGCCGCTGGGTGGGCGTCGCGGTGAACGGGATGAGCGCGCTGTTCCTCGCGTGCAACCGCGGGAAGCGTTCGATCGCGGTCGACGCCCACACCGACGACGGCCGCGACGTCGTGCGCCGGATCGCGCGCACGTGCGACGTGGTCGTGCAGAACTTCCGCCCCGGCGTCCTCGACCGGCTCGGGCTCGGCTACGACGACCTGCGCGACGACGACCGCGACCCGCGGGCCGGCGAGCTCGTCTACGTCTCGCTCTCCGGGTTCGGACCCGACGGCCCGTACGCGGGGAAGTCCGCGTACGACACCGTCATCCAGGCGTACGGCGGCTTCGCCACGAACCAGGCCGATCCCGCGACCGGTGAGCCCGTCTTCCTCCGCCAGACCGCGGCGGACAAGGTCACCGCGCTGACCGCGGCCCAGGCGATCACCGCCGCGCTGTTCGCGCGCGAGCGCGGGCAGGGCGGTCAGCACGTGGAGCTGTCGATGCTCGACGCGGTCGTCTCGTTCCTCTGGGCCGATGCCGCCGGCAACGAGGTCCTGCTCGACGCCGACCACTCGCAGGCGTCGAGCTTCGTCGCCACCTTCCGCCCGTTCCGCTTCGCCGACGGCTGGGGGATCGCGGTGCCGACGTCCGACGCCGACTTCGCGGGGATCTGCAAGGCGCTCGGCGTCGACGGTTACGACGATCCGCGCGTCGCCACGATCGGCCAGCGGCTCCAGCACCGCGAGCTCATGAACGACCTCCTCGGCCGCTGCTACACGGTCGCGGCGACGCTGCCGACGCGCGAGGCGATGGACCGGCTCGAGGCCGAGCGGGTGCCGTGCGGGGTCGTCGTGTCGCCCGAGGATCTTCCCGACGACGCGCACGCGCGCGCGATCGGGCTGTTCGTCGACGGTGACCACCCCGTCGCCGGCCGGATCCGGCTGCCGCGCCACCCGTCGCAGTTCGGCACCACGCCTGCGCGTCTCGGCGGCCCGGCGCCCGCGCTCGGGCAGCACACGGACGACGTGCTCACCGAGATCGGCCTCGGCGACCGTGTGGCCGAGCTGCGGGAGCGTGGCGTCGTCGCGTAGCTCTCGCCGCGTCTCCGCCCGGCGGACCGCGCAGCACACGACCCGACCCGGGGCGGCGCGCCTACAGACGTCGGGTCGAGCGGCGACCGCCGCGGTAGCCGGTGCCGACCGCGGTGACGAGGAAGAGGATCACGGCGATCACGAACAGCCAGAACAAGCCGTGGACGACCCAGCCGACGATCCCCAACGCGACGCAGACCAGGATGACGGCGAGCACGAACGACAGCACGTGCGTCTGATGCCCACCGCCGTTCTCCCGGTACACCTGCTTCCGGTGGTCTGGCCGCGCGCACGGCATGGACGCCCACCGGGCCACAGCCGGCGGCGAGCAGATCCGACCCACTGCCCACAAGCGGCTCATCGTCCTCTCATCTCCCGGTGAAAGTCTGCCCGCCGCTCTGCACACGAGCTGGGGGAGGGGCAGATGGGGACAGGAAGGATTCGTCGGTTCGCGGTCGGGGTCGTGGCCGCGGCCGTGGCGACGTTCGGGGCCGCGGTCGCGGTCGCACCGGCGGCGAGCGCGGACGGCGGCGGCGCTCGGCACCTGTACGTTGCGCCGACCGGCAACGATGGCCCGTCGTGCGGCCGTCACGAGAACCCGTGCCGGACGATCGGTGCCGCCGTCGCGAAGTCGGTGCCGGGCGGCGAGATCTCCGTCGCGCGCGGCGTCTACACCGAGATGGTCACGGTCACGATCAAGCTCGAGCTCGAGGGGCACGACGCGACGATCGACGCGACCGGCAAGATCAACGGGATCGACATCAGCGGGCCGGGCGCGTCGTGGTCGCGCGTGCACGGCTTCACGGTGAAGAGCGCGATCGGCGAGGGCATCCTCGCGTCGGGCGTCGACCACGTGTCGATCGACCACGACGTCGTGGACGGCAACGACCGCGGCTCGAGCGGCGTGCCGAACTTCGTCCCGAACTCCTACATGGAGTGCCAGGGCCAGGGGAACGTGCCCGGTGACTGCGGCGAGGGCGTGCACCTGCAGGGCACGACGAACTCGCGCGTGGACGACACCATCGTGATGCACAACACCGGCGGCATCCTCGTCAGCGACGACTTCACCGCGTCGCACGGCAACAAGATCACCGACAACGTCGCGAAGGACAACCTCTTCGACTGCGGGATCACGATGCCGGCGCACGACCCGGCGGGCGGCGTCTACGACAACCTCGTCGAGGGCAACGTCTCGACGGGCAACGGCGGCGCCGGCGTCCTGATCGCGGCGGCCGGGCCGGGGATGAAGGCGTACGACAACGTCGTGCGCGACAACCGCATCTGGAACAACGGTGAGGGCGGTGTGCAGCTGCACGCCCACGCACCGGGTCAGAGCATCGACGGCAACCAGATCGTCGACAACGACATCGGCACGAACAACACCATGGGTGACATGGACTCGGGCGACCTGCAGACGACCGGGATCATCGTCTTCTCGGCGGTCGTGCCGGTGAACAACCTCGTCGTCCGCGACAACGACATCTCGCACGATCACTTCGGGATCTGGCTGTCGAAGAACGTCGCGACGCAGCACGTCACCGACAACGACTTCGACGACGTCGTGATGCCGATCTTCCAGTAGCACGAAGCGAGCGCACCTGGGCACGGCCCCCGCTCCGGCGGGGGTCGTCCCGCGTCCGGGCCCGATTCCTCAGGCCGATCTTCGGCCGTCCTCAGACGTTCCTCAGCAAGTCGTCCGATGATCTGTCCATGTCGACCGACGGTCCCGAGCTCCCCCCTCCCCCCGATCCGTGGCAGCCGCCCCTCCCGGTGCCGGGGTCACACCCCGACCCCGGCGCGGGAGAGTCCGGCGCCGGCGCCGCCGGGGCGGCCGACCCCGGCGCGGCCTGGCCCCCGCCGCCGCCCACGACCGAGTCGCCGCTCGCCACGGACCCGCCGCCCGCCGCCGGCCCGCCGTCCCCCCGCGGCCGCGGCCGGCGCGCGGCGGTCGGGGTCGCCGTGCTCGCGCTGGTCGCCGCGAGCGGCGGCGTCGGTGCGGCCGTCGGTGTCCACGTCGGCGAGTCGCATCATCCGTCGACGGTGACCATCGGCGCGGCGTCGAGCCCGCAGGTCTCCAACCAGCCGGCCGCGGCGACCTCGGGAACCGTCGGCGCGGCCGCGGCGCGGGTCATCCCGAGCGTCGTCACCATCAACGAGACGGGCCAGTCCGGCGGCGGCACCGGCTCGGGCGTGATCATCACCGCCGACGGCGACGTCCTCACGAACAACCACGTCGTGTCGGACGCGGCGAACGGCGGCACGCTCGAGGTGGTGCTGTCGAACGGCAAGAAGTACGGCGCGTCGATCGTCGGGCGCGATCCGCTCTCCGACCTCGCCGTCATCAAGATCCAGGGCGCGGGGACGTTGACGCCCGCGGTGCTCGGAGACTCCGAGTCGCTGCACGTGGGCGACGAGGTCGTCGCGGTGGGATCGCCGCTCGGCCTGTCCGGGACGGTGACGTCGGGGATCGTGAGCGCGCTGCACCGCGCGGTCGCGACCGGCGACCCGTCCGTGTCCGACACGAACGCCGTGATCGACGCGATCCAGACCGACGCCGCGATCAACCCCGGGAACTCGGGCGGCCCGCTCGTGAACCTGCAAGGTCAGGTCGTCGGCATCAACTCGGCGATCGCGTCCGTCGGCTCCGGCAGCGGCGCGTTCCCGGGGCAGCAGTCGCAGCAGTCGGGGAACATCGGCGTCGGGTTCGCGATTCCGATCGACGCCGCGCGTGACGTCGCGACGCAGCTCATCCAGTCGGGGCACGCGACGCATGCGTACCTCGGCGTGCAGGCGACGACGAGCGCCGACGACCGCTCCGGTGCATCCGGCGAGACGGCCGACAGCGGGAACGGCGCGCTCGTGCGGAGCGTCGAGTCCGGCAGCCCCGCCGCCGCGGCGGGCGTGCAGGCGGGTGACGTGATCACGCAGGTCGGGTCCCGTCAGGTGACCGGCGTTGAGACGCTCGTCGCGGCCGTGCAGTCGCACCACGTCGGCGACAAGGTCCCGCTCACGTACCAGCGCAACGGCTCGACGACGACGGTCACCGTCACGCTCGCCGCGGCACCTGCCTCGCAGTAGGGGGCAGGTCGCCCGTCAGGGCGCGAACGTGATCGGGACGATGACGGTCGCGGACGGCTCCTGCAGGCTCGCGTCGTTGACCGCGACGAAGCAGTCCGGGTGCGCGTGGTCGCACACGCGCTGGCCGACCGTGCCCGTCACGACCTGGAGGCGGAGCGATCCCGAGCCGGTCGGGTCGAGGATCAGGATGCGCCCGCGGCGGAGGTCGCACGACGTCGGCGTCGGCGCGCCGCGCGAGCACTGCACGACGTTGACGACCTTCCCGGGCGTGAAGCCGCTCCACCGCACCGTGACCGTCTGACCGTCGCGCAGGTTCCTCGACGGCTCGACGGTCGCGCGTCGCTGTGTCGGCGGTTCCGGGATCGTGGGGATCGTCGCGGTCGCGCCGCGCGTCGTGACGAAGTCGAGCGTCGTCACGCCGGGCTCTCCATCGCGCGCGAGACGTGTGCGCGCTGGCCCGTCGTCGCGCAGGTACGCGTCGAAGAAGTCTTCGGTCGTCCGGACGACGTCGGCGGACGAAGCCCGCTGTCCGGCGGCGGCTGACGAGTGGTCGCCGTGCTCGATCGTCAGCAGGCCCTTCGGGCCGCGTGCCTCGTCGAACGCGCTCACGATCCCCGCGTACGGCAGCAGCGCGTCGTCGGTCCCGTGCACGAAGAGCAGCGGCGGCGCATGGACGAAGTCGTACCTGCCGTTCGGGAACGCGACGGTGTCACCCGCCAGCACCGCCGCCGCCTTCACGCGCGGGTCGCGGCAACAGGTGTTCGCGACGAGACCGAGGGTCGTGATCGCGCCGTTCGAGTGACCCGCAGCCCCGATGCGGTCCGGGTCCACGAGCCCGGCGAGCGGACCTCGTCGGGTGGCCGATGCGCGCAGGATCGAGGTGATCACGAACGACACGTCGCCGGGCTGGTTCACGACGTCGGCCGCGTCGACGCCGTTGGGGGTCGCGCTGCTCGTCAGCGGGAACTGCGGTGCCGCGACCACGTAGCCCGCCGCGACCCACTGGTCGAGCAGGCCCGGCTCGTACACCTGGGGACTCGCGCCGAGCCCGTGCGCGAACACGATCAACGGGAACGGGCCGTCGCGCCGCGCCGGCGGTGCGTCGCGGACGGGCGTCGTCGAGCCGGCGGGGCCGGTGGCCGGGTAGAGGATCGTCGTCACGAGCGTGCGTCGCGGCTGGGCCGGGTCCGGACCGCTCTTCGGCGTCGGCCGGCTCGTGTCGACGTACGTCGCGGTCACGACGCCGACGGCTTGGCGCGCGACCGCGCGCGGTGTCGCGGCTGTCGGCCGGGTCGCCGTCGAGCGTGACGAGCTGCCGGAGCACGCCGCGAGCGTCGCGACGGCGAGAGCGGCCGCGAGCGTCGCGAACGACGCGCGCGCGGCCCTTCTCACGTCTCGGCGCACATCCGCTGGGTCGTCTCGATCCACTCCTCGACGATCTCGTACACGACGTCGCGCGCGGGACGCACACGGTCGACGCGCCCGATGATCTGACCGACGGGCGAGCCCGAGAGCGCGCGCGAACGCACGCGCATGAACCGGTGCGCGGCCGGTGCGTACAGCAGGCCCTGCAGCGGCATCGGCAACGGGTTGGGCGTGTCGGGCGCGTCCCATGCCTCGGTCCAGTCGGTCCGCAACTGGCGGGCCGGCTTGCCCGTCATCGCGCGCGATCGCACGGTGTCGGTGAACCCCGCGGCCAGAAGGTTCTCCACGACCCACGGTTGCGTCTCGGACTCCGCGACCGTCAGCCAGATCGAGCCCGTCCACGCGCCCTGCGCGCCGAGCGCCATCGCGGCGGCCATCTGACGCCCGCGCCCGATGCCGCCCGCGGCGAGCACCGGAACGTCGGGTCCGACGGTGTCGACGACCTCGGGCACGAGCACCATCGTCGAGATCTCGCCGCAGTGCCCGCCCGCCTCCGTGCCCTGGGCGATCATCACGTCGACACCCCGCTCGACGTTGCGCTCGGCATGGCGCGGGCTGCCGCAGAGCGCGCCGACGAGCACACCGCTCGAGTGCGCGGCCTCGATGACGTATTCCGGCGGCGGCCCGAGCGCGTTCACGAGCATCGAGACGGGGTGGCCGAGCGCGACGTCGACCTGCCCCGGTCCCTCGGCCTCGACCCCGAGACCCGCGGCCTTCATCACGCCCTCGACACCTTCGGGCATCGGGGGGACGTCGTGCTCGGCGAGGATCTTCTCGACGAACTGCCGGTGCTCCTCGGGGATCATCGCCTGCAGCGAGCCGAGGTCGAACTCCTCACCCTTGCCGACGAACTTCTCCGGCATCGCGAAGTCCACGCCGTAGGGCTTGCCGTCGACGTGCTCGTCGATCCACGACAGCTCGATCTCGAGCTGGTCGGGGCTGTACGCGAGCGCGCCGAGCACCCCGTAGCCGCCGGCCCTGCTCACCGCGGCGACGACGTCGCGGCAGTGCGAGAACGCGAACAGCGGGAACTCGATGCCGAGCCGGTCGCAGATCGGTGTCCTCATGGCCATGCGGGGCCTCCTCGCTCGCGGGCGCGGGACACTACTGCCGGTACCTGTCACGGTTCCCTGCACGCGCTCGTTGGGTACACCCCCGGCTCGTGCATCTCGCAGGGGGGAGCCGGTGAGGATCGAACCGATCCCGGAGCACGTGTTCCTCGTGTTCTGGGTCGAGCTCGTCGTGCTCGTCGGTGTCGCCCGCGCGCTCGGCGCGCTGATGCGCCGGATCGGGCAGCCGGCGGTCGTCGGGGAGCTCGCGGCGGGGTTGCTGCTCGGCCCGTCCGTGTTCGGGAAGCTCGCGCCCGGCGCGGCACGCTGGCTGTTCCCGCCCCACGTCGTGCAGTCGGGGATGATCAGCGCGGTCGGCTGGGTCGGCATCGTGATGCTGCTCGCGGTGACCGGCTTCGAGACCGACCTCGGTCTCGTGCGTCAGCTCGGCGCCGCGCTCGCATCGGTCGCGGTGTTGTCGATCGCACTTCCGTTCGCGCTCGGGCTCGCGCTCGGCTTCCAGCTCCCGCACGCGTTCGTCGGGAACGGCTCCCGCGGCGTGTTCGCCGGGTTCGTCGCGACCGCGCTCAGCATCTCGTCGCTGCCCGTGATCGCGAAGGTGCTGCAGGACCTGCGCCTCACGCGTCGTAACTTCGGGCAGCTGACGCTCGCGGCCGGGATGGTCAACGACGTCGTCGGCTGGCTGCTCCTCGGCGTGCTCGCGAGCGCGGCACGCTCGGGCGCGATCGGGTTCGGCCGTCTCGGCTTGACGATCCTCGCGGTCGCCCTGTTCGTGCTCGGCGCGTTCACGCTCGGTCAGCGGATCGTCGACGAGCTGCTGCGCAGCTTCCGCAAGCGCCGGCCGGGCATGACGAGCGGGCTGTCGATCACGTTGCTCGTCGTGTTCACGGCGGGGGCGATCACGCAGGCGCTCGGCGTCGAGGCGGTGC
This sequence comes from Acidimicrobiia bacterium, assembly GCA_035651955.1. NCBI lineage: Bacteria > Bacillati > Actinomycetota > Acidimicrobiia > Acidimicrobiia bacterium. The sequence continues at coordinate 58,868 of DASRES010000065.1, read as the reverse complement.
TCGGTGCATTCGTCGCCGGCATGGTGCTCGCGCGGTCGCGCTACCAGGACACGCGGCTCGTCGAGCGCGTCGAGACGATGACGAACGCGGTGTTCGCACCTGTGTTCTTCGCGACCGCGGGACTGCGCGTCGACCTCGCGCTGCTGGGTCGCGGGGACGTGCTGCTGTTCACCGCCGTCGTCATCGCGGTCGCGAGCGTCGGCAAGCTCGCGGGCGGCTACCTCGGCGCCCGCCTCGCGGGCCTCCCGCGGCAGGAGGGTTTCGCACTCGGAGTCGGCCTGAACGCCCGCGGCGCGCTGGAGATCGTCGTCGCGACCGTCGGCCTCGGGCTCGGGGTCCTCAACACGCGCATGTACACGGTGGTCGTGATCATGGCGCTGGCGACGTCGATGGTCGCCCCGCCGCTGTTGCGCGCGATCGCGTCCGCGTGGCGCGGCACGACCGAGGAGCGGGAACGGCTGGACCGCGAGCAGATCTACTCGGAGAACCTGCTCGTGCGACCGGGTCGCGTGCTCGTGCCGGCGCAGCGCGGCGAGGGCACGCTACTCGCCGCGAAGATCGTCGACCTCGCGTGGCCGAGCGACTCGCCCGCGACCGTGATAGCGGCGGATCCGGCGGGCGCGTCCGCGGCTGACGGCGCGACCGCGGTGTTCGAGCGACGACCCGTCGAGCAGGAGGAGCTCGGTGGAGCGGACGCGCTCGACGCGCTCGACGCGCTCACCGAGCACGTCGGGCTCGGCTACGAGGTCGTGGCGGTCGGCGCCCGCGAGACGGGAATCTCCGCCGACCTGCTCTCCGCGCTCACGCAGTCGCTGCTGCAGAGGAGCGCGCTGCCGGTCGTCGTCGTGTGGGCGGGCCCGCACGCGCGGCAGCAGCTCGGCGACGGGTTCAGGCGCGTCCTCGTGCCCGTCGTCGGCACGCTGCCCAACCGCGCGGCACAAGAGATCGCGTTCGCGCTCGCGGCCGCGAACGACGCGGATCTCGTCGTCGCGCACGTCGCGCCGGACGACGCGGACCTCGTCGCGGTCGGCGCCGACGCGCAGCGCTCGGGACGGATCGCGTCACGCGGGCTCGTGACCGAGGCGAGCCAGCTCGCGCGCCGGCTCGGCCTGCGGCCGCGCGCCGTCACGCGCGCGGGCTCACGCTCGCGCGAGATCCCCGCGATCGCGGCCGACGTCGACGCGGATCTCGTCGTGCTCTCGGCCGAGCTCCGGGCCGCGGAGGGCACCGCGTTCCTCGGTCACCTCGTCGAGCGGATGATCGGCGTGCTCGACGCGACGGTGGCGGTCGTCGTCACACCACCGGGATGGTTGCTCGCGCGCAGCGAGGCGACACGCGCGTCGGCGACGCCGGAGTGACGTCGAGGCGGCCGTCGACCGTCACGAGATGACGAGGCCGCCGTTGGGGGAGAGGGCCTGGCCGGTGACGAAGCTGCTCTCGTCGCCCGCGAGGTAGACGGCCGCGGCCGCGACGTCGGCAGGTTCGCCGACCCGGCCGAGCGGGGTGAGCATCTTCAGCCCGTCGATCATCGGGGCCGGGACCCCCTGCGTCATCGCGGTGTCGATCACGCCCGGGCAGATCGCGTTGGCGCGGATCCCGAGGCCGCCGCCGAAGCGGGCGAGGCTGCGCACCAGACCGAGCAGGCCCGCCTTCGCCGTCGCATAGTGCGGCGGACCCCAGCCCGCGAGCCCGGCGATGCTCGAGACGCAGATGATCGACCCGCCCTGCTTCGCGTCGACGAGCCGGCGCGTCATCGCGCGCGAGCAGTAGAAGGCTCCGTTCAGGTGGATGTCGAGCATCCGCTTCCACGCGTCGTCCGACATGTGGTTGAGCTGGAAGCCGCCGTTCTCGAACCCGTCACCCGGTGTGCGGTCCACGCCCGCGCAGTTCACGAGCACGTCGACGACTCCGAGCTGCTCGCTCGCGGCATCGAACATCGCGTCGATCGCACCCGAGTCGGTCACGTCGCAGGCCCATGCCAAGGCGCGACCTCCCGGCCGCGCGGCGATCTCGTCCGCGGTCGCCTTCGCGGCCGTCTCCACGAGGTCTTGGCACGCGACCGCCGCGCCCTCTCGCGCGAACGCGACACTCATCGCGCGCCCGAGCCCGCCGCCCGCTCCGGTCACCACCGCGACCTTGCCGTCGAGCCGTCCCACCCGTCCGTCCTCCTCGTCCGTGTTCTGTGAAGCGTCATGCACACAGTGTGTGCATGACGCTTCACAAAAGCGCCCTCGATCAGTTGATCGCCGACCAGCGCACCGGGAGGTGCACGAACCCGTCGATCAGGTTCGAGCTGACCCGCGGCAGCGTGTCGACGTCCGCGTCCACCTCGAGATCCGTGAAGCGCGTCAGGATCGCCTCGAACATGATGCGGGCCTCGAGCCGGGCCAGGCTCGCACCGAGGCAGAAGTGGGGTCCACCCGCACCGAACGCGACGTGGTCGTTCGGCGTACGGGTCACGTCGAGCGCGTCGGGCTCGTCGAACGCGCGCTCGTCGCGGTTCGCCGACGCGTAGAACATCACGACGCGGTCACCGGCCTCGATCGTTGTGCCCGCGATCTCGGTGTCGACGACGGGATGGCGCACGAACTGCATCACGGGCGTGACGTAGCGGAGGAGCTCCTCGATCGCGACCGGCAGCAGTTCGAGGTCGGCTCGCACCCGCGCGAGCTGGTCGGGATGCTGCAGCAACGCGAGCGTCCCGGTCGTGATGAGGTTGCGGGTCGTCTCGCTGCCCGCGTTCTGCAGCAGCATGAAGAACAGGTCGATCTGGAGCTGCGACAGCTGCTCGCCGTCGACGTCGGCGTCGAGGAGGACGCTCAGCAGGTCGTCGCGCGGCTCGCGACGGCGCTCCTCGCACAACGCGTCCGCGTAGCCGAACATCTGCGTCATCGCGTCGCGCTGCTCGTCCGGAGTCACCGACGCATCGAACCCGAACGTCGTCTCGGTCCACTCGAACACCTTCCGCCGGTCGGCCTCCGGCACGCCGACGAGGTCCGCGATGACGTGCAGCGGCAGCCACAGCGCGACGTCGCCGACGAGATCGCACGACCGCCGGTCCCGCAGGTCGTCGAAGATGGTGTCGACGCGCGCCCGGATCCGGTCGGTGAGGTCGGCGACGCGCCGGGGCGTGAACCCGCGGTTGATCAGCTTGCGCAGCTTGACGTGCTCGGGCGCGTCGAGGCTGATGAGCAGCCCAGACGCCTCGCTCTGGTCGTCGTCGGCGCGCCCTTCGAGGAACGGGTGCGGCGCGTTGCGGAACGTGCCCGAGTCGCGCGAGACGCGCTGCACGTCCTCGTGACGCGCCACGACCCAGTACCCGCGCGCCCAGCTCGGGTGGTCGTGGTGTGAGACGGGATCGTGGTCGCGCAGCGCACGGAAGTGCTCGTACGGGAACCCGTGCGCGTACGTCGCGGGGTCGTGCAGCACGACGTCGGTCATCTCTGGTACGCCTCCTTCGCGCGGGCGCGTCCGTTGAGGGCGGGGTCGGACGACCGCTCGGCCTGGTCGAGTGCGGCGGCCGCCAGCTCCTCGACGACCGCGCGCGTCGACGCGGCGCGCTCCGGCGCACGCTCCACGATGCGCGCCAGCGCGCCCTCCGAGATCACCGCGAGCTTGAACGTGGCGAGCACGCGATAGAAGTCGATGTCGTCGAGCGGCCGGCTGCTCGCACGCGCGTACCGCTCGACGAGCGCGTCCGCGGACGGGAACCCGGCGTTCGCGCGGTGCGGTTGCGGTGCGCGTGCACGCCACAGTCGCTCGCCGACGGGTCCCCAGTACGTGACGAGCATCCCGAGGTCGGTCAGAGGGTCGCCGAGCGTCGCCATCTCCCAGTCGAGGACGGCCTGCATCACCGCCGGCCGGTGGCGCTCCCAGATCGTGTTGTTGAAGCTGTAGTCGCCGTGCACGATCCCGGTGTGCGCTCCCGCGGGCACGGCACGCGAGAGACGGTCGGCGACTTCCTCGATCTCCGGGCAGTCGTGCTGCTTCGATGTCTCCCACTGCGTCCGCCAGCGCCGCACCTGGCGCTCGAGGAACCCGTCCGGACGGCCGAGGTCCGCGAGCCCGACCGCGGACGGGTCGACGGCGTGCAGTCGAACGAGCACGTCGACGAGCTCGTACGACGCCGCACGCGCGTCTGCCTCGGTGAGGTGTGCGACCGCCTCGGCGTCCGTGTAGACGACGCCGTCGAGCATGGACATGACGTAGAACGGCGCGCCGATCACGCTCACGTCGGCGCACGCGCCGAGCATCGCCGCGACGGGCACGTCGGTCGCCGCGAGCGCGTGCTGCACGCGGTGCTCGCGCAGGACGTCGTTCGCGGTGGCGAGCACGCGACCGAGCGGCGGCCGCCGCAGCACGAGGTCGTGGACGTCGTCGCGCACGCGGAACGTGAGGTTCGACGACCCACCCGACAGCTGCTCGACGTGCACCGCGCCGTGCGAGCCGGCAACGTTCGCGTGCAGCCATTCGGTCAGCGGCCCGATCGGGACGGCGTCGTCGGTCGACACGGTGACCCAGCCTGCCACGCCGTCGGACGTCGCGACGTGGGGTACGGTCCCGCACGGTGTTCGACCTGACGGGGAAGCGAGCGCTCGTCACCGGCGCGGGGCAGGGCGTGGGCGCGGGGATCGCGCGCACGCTCGCTGCGCAAGGTGCGCGTGTGGCGGTCAACGACCTGCGCATCGAGCGCGCGGTCGACACGGTCGAGGCGATCAGCAACGCGGGCGGTGCCGCGCGCGCCGTCCCGTTCGACGTGACGGACTTCGACGCCGTGACGCGCGGGGTCGCCGACGTCGAGCGCGAGCTCGGGCCCGTCGACGTGCTCGTCAACAACGCGGGCAACGGTGGCGAGCACGCGATGGTCCCGCAGGCGTTCCGCGACACCGACCCGTCCGCGTGGGAGGGGCCGCTGCGGGTGAACCTGTACGGCGTCCTGCACTGCAGCCGCGCCGTGATCAACGGCATGTGCGAGCGCGGGTTCGGGCGCGTGATCACGATCGCGTCGGGTGCGGGCACCGTCGGCCTGAACATCGGCGTCGCGGCGTACGGCGCGGGCAAGGGCGGCGCGATCGGGTTCATGCGTCACCTCGCGATCGAGAACGCACGCTTCGGTGTCACCGCGAACACGCTCGCCATCGGGCTGATGGACAACACCGGTGGCTCCGACGTCACGGCGCGGCTCGCGCGCCAGGTGCCCGTCGGGCGGCTCGGCCGGCCGGAGGACATCGGGGCGTTGTGCGTCTACCTCGCGTCCGACGAGGCGTCGTGGATGACGGGCCAGACGCTCCAGCTCAACGGCGGGTCGGTCACGACCTGAGCGATCTGAATAACCTGCCGGGCCATGACCTCTGACGCCCCGTCACACACGGTCCGGCCGCTCGAGAGCGTGCGCATCGTCGAGTGCTCGATGCTCGGGCCGGCGGCCATCACGACCTGCCTCGCCGACCTCGGCGCCGACGTGATCAAGGTCGAGCCACCCTCGGGCGACTACGTGCGCGAGATGACGTGGCCGATCGTCGAGGGCACGTCGCTCATGCACCTGCACACGAACCGGGGCAAGCGCAGCGTCGTCCTCGACCTGCGGACGGCGGAGGGCGTCGAGGTGTTCCTCGACCTCGTGCGCCACGCGGACGCGGTGGTCGAGGCCATGCGCCCGGGCGGGCTCGAGCGGCGCGGCCTCGGGTTCGAGAAGCTGCGCGAGGTGAACCCGCGCATCGTGTTCATCACGATCTCGGGCTACGGCATGACCGGCCCGTACAAGGACTACCCGAGCCACGGGATCGCGTACGACACGTGGGCGGGCATCGTGGCGCCGGAGGTCGACGAGGACGGCTTCGCGTACCTCCCAGAGCACGTGTCGATCGGGATCAACGCAGGCCCGCTCTACGGCGCGCTCGGCATCCTGTCGGGGATCCTGCAGGCGCGCGCGACGGGCGAGGGGTCGCGCATGGAGGTCGCGCAGTCCGACGCCGCGGCCGCGATCGACTGGCTGCGCTCCGAGACCTACAAGTCCTACGAGCGGCCCGAGAGCGAGGTCACCGGCAACAAGTCGGACGACTACGTCCGGCGCGCGCCCGGCACCGCGGGCATGAAGGAGGGCGTCCGGTACAACGTCTACGAGACGAAGGACGGCTACGTGCTCTTCATGGCGTCGGAGCAGGCGTTCTGGAAGAACTTCTGCGAGGGCGTCGACCGCATGGACATGTTCGAGCGGTGGCCGGGCTCGAAGTACGCCGACCACGCGCGCGGCAACGTCGAGATGCACCGTGAGCTGCGCGACATCTTCCGCACGAAGACGTCCGCGGAGTGGCTCGAGTTCGGCGGTCGGGTCAACACGCCGATCGCGCCGGTGAACTCGCCGAAGACGATCGCGGACGACCCGCAGTTCCAGGACCGGCTGCCCTGGCTGCCGCGCGAGCGGCTCGGTGCCGAGCAGCTGCCGTTCCCGGTCAAGCTCGTGGACGGCGAGCTGCCCGTCCCGACGAAGGCGCCGACGCTCGGCCAGCACACCGACGAGGTGCTGCACGAGGTCCTCGGGTACGACGACGCCCGCCTCGCCGCGCTGAGGGACGCCAAGGCGCTCGGCTGATCCCGAGCGCCTCGGCGCTCACCCCTCGTCGGGGGTCCGCACCTCCGCGACGAGGTGGTCGTCGCGGAGCCGGCGCTCCCAGCGCGTCCGCTCGGCGCCGCGCGTCCAGGGCGCGAACGCGACGGTGCTGCGGCGGGCGTCGACGTCGGTCGTCAGCCGGGCCTCGCCCGGGAGGTCCTCGAGCCGCAGCGTGTCGAGGAAGTCGGCGATGGCCTGGGGCGAGACGTCGCGCCGGAAGCGCACCTCGAGAGCGACGGGCCACAGCGCGCTGGCCGCCTCGAGGGCGTCGAGCTCGGGGTCGGGCGGCTCCGGGTCGCGGTCGCTCACGGCCCCGACCGTACCCACCCTCCCGTGACGACCGTCACGCCGTGGTTTCGAAACAGCGGTATTTCGAAACGCTACTCTTTCGATATGGCCGTGACCGCCGATGCGACGTCCGTGGACGCCGCGATCCCCCTCGCCGACGCCCGGCTCGACCGGCGCCGGTGGTGGGCGCTCGCGGTCATGTGCCTGAGCCTCGCGGTCATCACGCTCGACAACACCGTCCTGAACGTCGCCCTGCCCGCGCTCATCCGCGACGTCCACGCGTCGACGAGCCAGCTGCAGTGGATCGTCGACGGCTACACGCTCGTGTTCGCCGGCCTGCTCCTCACGACCGGGAGCCTCGGCGACCGCATCGGGCGCAAGCGCGCGCTCAGCACCGGGCTCGCGATCTTCTGCCTCGGCTCGGCGTCTTCCGCGTTCGCGGGGTCGGCGACCGCGCTCGTGTTCACGCGCGCGTTCATGGGCATCGGTGCCGCGCTCATCATGCCGGCGACGCTGTCGTTGCTGACCAACGTCTTCCGCGACCCGAAGGAGCGTGCGCGCGCGATCGGCGCGTGGGCGGCGGTCGCCGGTGGTGGTGGCGCGCTCGGGCCGGTCATCGGCGGGTTCCTGCTCCGCCACTTCTGGTGGGGATCGGTGTTCCTGATCAACGTGCCGATCGCCGCGGTCGCGCTCGTCGCCGGCCGGTTCCTCCTCCCCGAGTCGCGCGACCCGAACGCGCCGCGTCTCGACCTCGCCGGCGCGTCGTTGTCGGTCGCGGGTCTCGTCGCCGTGCTGTGGGCCATCATCGAGGCGCCCACGAAGGGATGGACGAGCGCGACGGTCGTCGGCTCGTTGCTCCTGGGCGTCGTGGTGCTCGCCGCCTTCGTCGTGTGGGAGCTGACGTGCGACCACCCGATGCTGGACGTCCGCTTCTTCCGCAACCCGCGCTTCTCGGCTGCGAACGGCGCGATCACGATGACGTTCTTCGCGATGTACGGGTCGATGTTCGTGATGACCCAGTACCTCCAGAACGTGCTCGGGTACGGCGCGCTGGAGGCGGGCATCCGGCTGCTCCCGATGGCCGCGATCATGCTCGTCGTCGCGCCGCTGTCGCCGCGGGTCGTCGAGCACATCGGCACGAAGCTCGTCGTCGGCGGCGGTCTCGTGCTGTCGGTCGTGGGACTCGTGCTGATGGCGCAGGTGACGACGTCGAGCGGCTACACGCTGCTGCTCGTGTCGATGTCGATCCTGTCGACGGGCATGGGGTTCGTCATGGCGCCCGCCACGGAGTCCATCATGGGGTCGTTGCCCGTCGAGAAGGCCGGGGTCGGCTCCGCGATGAACGACACGACGCGCCAGATGGGCGGTGCGCTCGGCGTCGCGGTCATCGGCTCGGTGCTGGCCGCGTCGTACCGGCCCGGGATGGCGACCCGGGTCGCCGGCATGCACCTGCCTGCCGGTGTCGCGTCGGCGGCGACCGACTCGGTCGGTGGCGCGGTGGACGCGGCCGCGCACCTGCCCGGCTCCGTCGGACGTGCGCTCGCGAGCGCCGGCCACGCCGAGTTCATCCACGCGTTCGCGCGCGCGGAGATCGTCGGTGCGGTGGTCGTGCTGCTGGCCGCGATCGTCGTGTTCGCGTTCCTGCCGGCGCGCGCACAGGACGCGCGCGCGGACGAGTCCGGCGCGCTCGACGGTGTCGCGTCTCTCACGTTCGCGGAAGCCGAGGGCGCGCTCGAAGCGGAGCAGGTGTCCTCAGCATGACGACCTCGCCTGCTCCCGCCACGCATCCCGGGCGCCAGCGGAGCCCGGCGTGCGACGCGACGATCCTCGACGCGACGCTCGAGGTGCTCGTCGAGAAGGGCTACGCGGGGTTGACCGTTGCCGCGGTGATCGAGCGCGCCGGCGTGTCGTCGGCCACGCTGTACCGCCGGTGGGCGACGAAGCAGGATCTCGTCGCGGCCGCGGTCGCGACACTCGCACCCGAGCCGGCTGCGGTCGACACCGGCAGCCTCGACGGTGACCTGAAAGCGTTCCTCGCCAACATCGCGCGCTCGATCGCGGCGCGACGGGAGGACGTCGCCGACGCGCTCGGCACCGAGGTGTCGGGGAACACGGACCTCGCGGCGGCGCTGCGCGAGAAGTTCACCGCGCCGCGGCTCGCGGAGCTGCGCGGGATCCTGGCGCGCGCGAAGCAGCGTGGCGAGCTCGACGACGCACCCACCGTCGAGCAGGCGTACAGCCTCGTCACCGGCGGCCTGTACCACCAGGCGTTCATGCTGCACCAGCGGATCACGCCGGCCTTCTTCCGTCACGCGCTCGCGTTCGCGCTGCGCGGCCTCGGCGCGCGCGAGCCGTCGTCGAGCTGACGCCTCAGACGCGCAGCCCGTAGAGGCGCGCGGTGTTGCGGTACACGATGTCGTCGCGCACGTCCGGGTCGAGGTGCGCGGTCTGCTGCGCGAGGACCTGCTGCGACTCGGGGAACGTCGAGTCGGAGTGGGGGTGGTCGCTCGCCCAGAGCAGGCGTTCGTGGTTCATCAGGTGCGTCGTCCGGAACGCGACCCAGTCGTCCTGGAACGTGACGTAGACGTTCTCGTCGAAGTACTCGCTCGGCATGCGCTGCAGCGCGGCCGCGGGCAGCCAGTTGCGATGACGCTTCACGGCATGGTCGGCCCGGTACTTCCAGTGCGGCGCCCAGCCCGCGTCGGCCTCGACGCACACGACGCGCAGGTCGGGGACGCGGTCGAACACGCCACCGAAGATCAGCGTGCCGATGATGTCCTGGCAGCCGCGGATGATGCCGAGAAAGCTGTTCATCTTGGGTCCCCGGAACTGGCCGCCGCCGATCTGGTCCGCGCCCGTGAGGATGTGGAACGACACCGGGAGGTCGAGGTCGACGGACGCGCGCCAGAACGGGTCCCAGCGTGGGTCGTCGTAGTCACCGTCCTCCTGGCAGGCCGCGAAGCCCGGCGCCATGACGCCACGCAGGCCGAGGTCCTTCATCGCCTCGAGGTCGGTGATCCCCTCCTCGACGCTGCGGAGCGCGGTCTGGCCGAGGCCGACGAGACGGTCGGGTGCGTACGCCTGGAACTCGGCGATCCACCGGTTGTACGCGTCGAAGCAGGCCTTCTTGTAGTCGGCGTCGGGGTGGTTGCACAGCAGCATCCCGACCGACGGGTACAGGACCTCGACGGCGACGCCGTCACGGTCCTGCTCGGCGAGGCGGGCGCCGGGGTCCCACCCGCCCGGGTGGAGCTCGTCCCAGCCGACGTGCTCGAACGGCCCGATCCGCTCGACCGGACGACCGGCCGCCGCGACCATCCCGTACGGCACGACGCTGCGCCCGTTGTCGACGTCGACGACCGCGCCCATGCGGTCGTCGGTGCGCGCCGCCGGCGCCCGGTCGCGGAAGCGGGGGTCGATCCGGGGCAGGTAGCAGTCGCCGGGCTCCGTGACGTGCGAATCGGCCGAGATCGCGAGCATGTGAACCAACCTTTTGAGACCTGCTTCACACTGTCCCACACCGGCCGATGGGAACGTCGTGAGGACGTCGCGCGCAGCCGCGCGCCCCGACACGCGCCTGGCGTGGGCCGTGCTGCCCGCGGTCTACGCGAGCACGCCGCTCGCCGTCGTCGGCGCGTGGTTCCTCCAGCGCGCCCACCTCCTCGGCGACATCAGCCTCGTCTGGTTCGTCCCGCTCGTCGCGGCGACCGCGGTGCTGAACGCCGCGTCGCAGGTGTACTGGCACCGCCGGCGCGGCGGGGTGTTCGCGATGCACGTCCGCATCGCGGTCGTGATGGTCACGACGACGGCCGTGGTGTACGCCGCGGGCTGGGGGCCCGTCCTCGCGATCGGGTACGCGCTCGGCGCGACCGACGTCCTCCGCACGATGGGTTCGCGGAGCTGGCGTCCCGCGATCGCGTGGATGGTCGGCTGCGTCGCGCTCGGCCAGCTCGCGGTCGCGTCGGGGACCGTGGCCACGATCGTCCCCGGTCGCTACGCGCACGCGGTCGCCGCGGTCGGTGTCGTCTGCTTCACGCTCGTGATCCGCGTGCTCGGCCACACCGAGGCGATCGCCGAGGAGGCGCAGGGCGAGCTGCGCGACCACGGCGAGCAGTTCCAGGCCCTCGTGCAGCACGCGATGGACATCATCGGCGTGCTCGGCGAGTGCGGCACGATCCGGTACGTCAGCCCGGCGATCGGCCCGATGCTCGGCTACGAGCCGCACGCGGTCGAAGGTGAGTCGTTCCTCTCGCTCGTGCAGCCGGACGACGCCGCCTCTGCTCGCGGGTTCCTGCACGAGGCGGTCGCCGCGCCCGACACCGCGCGCACCCGTGAGCTCGCGCTCCGGCACCGTGACGGGTCGACCCGTCTCGCCGCCGTCACGCTGACCCGCCGGTCCGACGCGCGCGACGACGACGTCATCGTCAACGTGCACGACATCACGACGCAGCGTGCGCTCGAGGAGCGACTCCGCCACGACGCCCTCCACGACCCGGTGACGGGGCTCGCGAACCGGACGGCCTTCCTCGAGGCCGTGCGTCGTGCGTGTGCTCGCGCGACGCGCGAGCGCTCCACGCTGGCGGTGCTCTACGTCGACCTCGACGGCTTCAAGCGGGTCAACGACTCGTTCGGCCACGAAGCCGGTGACCGCGTCCTCGTCGCGACCGCGCAGCAGCTCGCGGGATGCGTGCGCGACGGCGACGTCGTCGCCCGTCTGGGTGGTGACGAGTTCTGCGTCCTCCTCGAACGTGTCGCGACGTTGGACGAGACGATCGACGTCGCCGACCGGGTCATCGAGACGCTCGCCGCCGCGCGCCTCGGCGGTGCCGAGGCCGTGACCGCGAGCATCGGCATCGCGCTCAACCCGGCCGGCGACCTGTCGGTCAGCGAGCTCCTGCGCCGGGCCGACCAGGCGATGTACGACGCGAAGCGGGCCGGTCGGGGACGGTGGGCGGCGAGCGCGCACGTCCTGCGCCGCGCCGTCTGAACCGGCGCGCGGGGTTCTACGCCACGGTGCTCGGGCCGGCCGGCGGCTCGGCCTCGACGAGGACGCAGCGCGTCCCGCTGTAGATCGTCGGCATGCACTTGTTGCAGTGGATGCACAGCGACTCGTCCGTCGCGCCCTTCTGCATCCGGTTGACGAGGTCGGGCTCGCGGAGGAGCGCGCGCGCCATCGCGACGAACGCGAACCCCTCCGCCATGGCCTGCTGCATCGTCTCCCGCCGGTTGATGCCGCCGAGGAGGATCAGGGGCATGTCGAGCGCGGCGCGGAACTGCCGCGCGTAGGGGAGGAAGAACGCCTCCTCCCACGGGTACTCGATCAGGAAGCGCTTCCCGAACAGACGCATGCCGAGCCGGATCGGCTGCGGCTGCGTCGCCGCGAACTCGGCGATCGGCGCCTCACCGCGGAACAGGTACATCGGGTTGGCGAGCGAGCTCCCACCCGTGAGCTCGAGGGCGTCGAGCGCGCCGTCGGCCTGGAGCATGCGGGCGAACTCGACGCTCTCGTTCAGCCAGAAGCCGCCCGGCGTGCCGTCCGCCATGTTGACCTTCGCGGTCACCGCGAGACGGTCGCCGACGGCGTCGCGCACCGCCTTCACCACTGCTCGCGGGAACCGGGCCCGGTTCTCGAGGCTCCCGCCGTAGCCGTCTGTGCGCTTGTTCAGCTTCGGGCTCAGGAACGCCGAGAGCAGGTAGTTGTGGCCGAGGTGGATCTCGATGCTGTCGAACCCGGCGTCGGCGATCATGCGCGCGCCGCGTGCGTAGTCGTCCGTGATCCGGGCGATGTCGGCGTCGGTGACGGCGCGCATCCGCGAGCCCAGCGGGCTGAAGCCGCCCGACGGCGAGAGCGACGGCGCACGGTTCGACCTCGCGTTCGCGACCGGCCCTGCGTGACCGATCTGCGCCGCGATCGCGGCGCCCTCGTCGTGGATCGCGTCGGTGAGCACCCGGAGGCCCGCGAGCGCCTCGTCGCGCAGATGGATGCAGTGCCGGTCGGTGCGGCCCTCGGGCGCGACGGCGAGGTACGCGACCGTCGTCATCCCGACGCCGCCGCGCGCGACGCGACGGTGGTACTCGACGAGCGCGTCGGTCACGAGCCCGTCGGGCATGACCCCCTCGAACGTCGCCGCCTTGATGACCCGGTTGCGCAACGTGACCGGCCCGAGCTTCGCCGGTGCGAACACGTCGGGAACGGAGGTGGTGTCGGCCATGTCGATCAGCTCCCCGTGTAGCGCGGCTCGCGGCCCTCGGCGCGCGCGGCCCGGAGCTCCGCGAAGTCGTCGCTGCGGTTGATGAACGTCTGGTAGATCATCTCGTCGGCCATCGACGTGCGGATCGCGGGCACGCTGAGGTGCCGGATCACCTCCCGCGCCATCTTCACCGTGACGGCCGGTGCGGCGGCGATCTTCTCGGCGATCTCGCGTGCCGTCGCGTCGAGCTCGTCGGGCGCGACGACGCGGCTGACGATCCCGTGCGACAGCGCTTCGTGTGCCGAGAGCACGCGCCCACTCAGGACCATGTCGCTCACGACGCCGTGGCCGCACATCTCGTACAGGACTGCCACCCCGCCGGTGTCGGGGATGACGCCGAAGCCGACCTCGGGGAGGCGGAAGCGAGCGTCCTCCGACGCGATGCGGATGTCGCAGAGCAGCGCGCGCTGGAACGACCCGCCCATCACCCATCCCTTGCACGCGACGATCACCGGCGCATCCAGGTCCCAGAGCCGCTGGATGCCGCGATGGCCGCGCCGCATGAGCTCGTGGTGCGACAGCTCGACCTTGAGGTTGCCGATCGACCCGACGTCGCGGCCCGACGAGAACGACGCGCCTTCACCCCGCCACACGACGGCTCGGATGTCGCGACGCGACGCGAGCTCGTCGAGGATCGCGAACAGCTCGACGTCCATGTCGTCGTCGAACGCGTTGTGCTTCTCCGGGTTGTCGTTCGTGATCGTCGCGATCGCGCCGTCGATGCTCAGGTGCACCCGTTCGCTCGCCATGCAGTCCCTCGGTCGTCGGTGGTGCGGCCGTCCGGAACGTAGCCGCGCCGCGAAAGGGCGGCCCCTCCGCGAGGAGCCGCCCTTCCGCCGTACGGCCGGAGACGCCGGCTAGCAGGTGCGGATGTTGCGCATCACGAGGCCGCGGGCGATGTTCCAACCCGACCAGTACGGCGCGTTGTGCAACCCACTCGTCACCGGCGGCGTCTGGCCGGTGAACGCGAAGCCGTGCAGCCCGCCCCACGCGTCGAGCGTGAAGCCGCCGTTCGGGAGGTTGTTCGTGACGCCGGCCGCGTTGCGGAACACCGTTCCGCTGCGGACGATCTGCCAGCCGGGCCAGTACGACACCGTGCTCGGGTCCACGGCCGGCGGCGTGGTCCCGTTGACGCCGAACGGGTGGAGGCCGCCCCACGCGTCCACGACGTAGCCGCCGCGCCAGCCGGTGCTGTCGGTCACGAGCATCACGCCGCGGGCGATGTCCCACCCGTTCCAGTACGGCCCGCCCGTGATCACCGGAGCAGGCACGCCCGGGACGATCGTGAAGTAGTGCAGCCCGCCGAACCCGTCCAGCACCAGCCCACCCGCGGGCGCGCTGTCCGCCTGGGCCGGGAACTGCGGGACGAGCACGACGTCACGCGCGATGTCCCAGCCCTTCCAGTAGGGTCCGTCGGTCGGCTTCGCGGGCGCGCCCGCGCCGTCGATCCCGAACGGGTGCAGGCCGCCCCACGCGTCGAGCGTGTAGCCGCCGAACGCGGTGCACGTCGTCAGGTTCGTGTTGCGGAGCGCGACGCCGCGGGCGATGTCCCAACCCGGCCAGTACGGCGCGCCGCCGAAGCTCGTGATCTTCGCGGGCGTGCTCCCGTACGTGAAGACGTGCAGCCCGCCCCACGCGTCGAGGACGATCCCCTCGGAGTCGGGATACGTCGACGCGGTCGCGTGGACGGACCCCCCGCCACCCGCGGCCGCCGCCGGCACCGTCGTCGCCACGAGCGCGAGCGCGGCGCCGACGACCACCGCCGCCGAGAGCCGGCCGGCGCGCCGGCGTGGGACGGATCGGACCCGCCGCTGCCCCCTTGTCACCCTTGCCCCCTAAGGTTCGCCTAACCTATGAATCGAACCACGCTAGCGGCGCGCCGCGGCCCGCCGCAACGCGGGGCCGGAGAAGGGGTGACACTGCCCACGCCCCGGCACTCGACCCGGCACTCGACGCGGCATTCGACCGGGGACTCGACCCGGCGAGCGCTGCCGGTGCCGTCTGGACGCCGGGCGGGATGGAGGTTAGGAAGGTCCGCCGCCCGGTGTGCCGCCGGCTCGCCCGCGTCCCGAGGAGCGCCCGATGCCCGTGTCCGGTCTGCCGGAACCGCCGCCCGCCGGCACCAGCGCGCTCCCACCGGGCACGTTCGACGGCGTGGCCGTCGTCGTGACCGGCGGCGGGACCGGGCTCGGACGGGCGATCGCGCAGGAGTTCGCCCGCCTCGGGGCGTCGCTCGCCGTGTTCAGCCGGCGGCCCGAGCACCTCGAGGCGGCCACGGCCGCGATCCGCGAGCTCGCGGCGCCGGTCATGACCGCGCCGTGCGACATCCGCGATCCCGAGCAGATCGAGCGCGCGTTCGACGCCGCCGAGGAGGCGTTCGGGCTCCCCGCGGTGCTCGTGAACAACGCGGCCGCGAACTTCCCGGTGCCGGCCGAGGACATGTCGCCCAACGCGTGGCGGACCGTGATCGACATCACGCTCAACGGAACGTTCTTCTGCGCGCGCGAGTTCGCGCGCCGTCACCTCGCGGCCGGCACACCCGGCTCGATCGTGAACGTGGGCGCGTCGTACGCGTGGACCGGTGGCCCGGGCTTCGCCCACTCCGCGGCCGCGAAGGCCGGGGTCAAGAACATGGTGGAGACGCTCGCCGTCGAGTGGGGTCCGTACGGCATCCAGGTGAACGGGCTCGTGCCCGGGCTGTTCCCGCACGAGGACATGACCGCCGACATCCGCGGCAACCTCGACCGCACGTCCGAGAAGGACGCGTGCCAGCCCGCGCTGCGGGTCGGGCGGCTGCGCGAGCTCGGCTGGGCGGCGACGTTCCTCGCGTCGCCGTACGCGCGCTTCATCTCGGGGCACACGCTCGTCGTCGACGGCGCGAACTGGCAGCGGCGCAGCCTCACGAACCCGCCCGTCGTCACCGTGCGCGAGCAGATGGGCCGGGGCGAGTTCGACCCGGGCGCGTAGCGACCCGGCTAACGGGCGGTGCGCGCGGCCGCGCCCGTCATCCTGCGCCACGCGTCACGGTCGGACTCGTCCGCGAGGCGACCGACGTGGGTGACGGTGTCGACGTCGCCGGCCTCGGCGCGCAGCGCGGCCGCGGTGCAGCGCTCGCGCGCACGCGACGCGAACGGATCGAACCGGAAGTGGCGCATCGCGTTCTCGTGCGTGATCTTCGCGACGCGCGCGCCGTCGACGCCGTCGAACATCGACGCGAGGTGCTCGGGTGCGTTCGGCCACGAGCTGTCGGAGTGCGGGTAGTCGGACTCCCAGCACACGTTGTCGACGTTGAACCGGTCCAGCAGCTCCATCCCGACGCGGTCCTCGATGAAGCACACGAGGATCCGCTCGTGGAAGAGCTCGGTCGGGCTCAGGCCCTGCGGCTGCTCGTGGCGCATCCACCCGTTGTGACGGGCGAGCGTGTGCTCGGCGCGCTGCAGGAAGTACGGGATCCACCCGATGTCGCCTTCGCTCAGCGCGAAGCGCAACGCCGGGAAGCGGTGCCAGAACCCCGCCCACAGGAGGTCGCCGAGCGTGTAGATCGACATGGTCGACGACAGGTTCATCGGCACCGGGGGCGGCGCGTCCGGCGTCGTCGACGCGGACTTCGACGACGAGCCGACGTGGCAGCACAGCACGGTGCCGGTGTCGCAGCACGCGGCGAACAACGGGTCCCACGCGTCGGTGTGGATGCTCGGCATGCCGAGCCCGACCGGGTTCTCGGAGAACGTGACCGCGTGGCAGCCCTTCGCCGCGAGGCGGTGGATCTCCTTCGCGGCCTCCTCGACGTCGAAGAGCGGCAGGATGCCGCACGGGATGAACCGCTCGGGGTGCGCGCCGCACCACTCGTCGACGTGCCAGTCGTTGTACGCCTTGATCATGACGAGGTTGACATCGCGGTCCGGGCCGAGTTGCAGCACCTGGCCCGCGAACCCGGTCCAGTTCGGGAAGTTCAGCCCCGCGAGCTGGCCGCCGGCCGACATGTCGCGCACGCGCGCGTCGACGTCGTAGCAGCCCGGGCGCATGTCCTCGTAGCGCGACGGGTTCACGTTGTACATCTCGGGTGGCTTGCCCGCGACCGCGTTCAGTCCCAGGTTCCGCCCGCGGACGTCGCCGTAGTACCACTGCTGCGAGCCGTCCGGCTCGTCGACGACGCGCGGCGCGCGGTCGCGGTATCGCGCGGGGACGTGGCCGTCGAACATGTCGGCCGGCTCGCAGATGTGGTCGTCGACGGAGATCAGGATCAGGTCGTCGGCGCTGACCGTCACGCTCCCGCACCTCCCGGCTCGTCGAACAGGCCGCGCTGCTCGAACAGCTTCACGACGAGCTCGCCCTGCTTGCGCATCATCCGCTCGTACCCGGCGGCGGCCTTCTCGGCGTCGTGACGAGCGACGGCGCGCGCGATCGTCGTCAGGCCCTTGCGCTCGCTCTCGATCGCGCCCGGCACAAGCGCGAAGAAGCTGCCCGGGATCAGGCCGGACATCGACCGCAGCACGACCCGCACGCGCGGCGACGCGGCGGCGTCCACGACCGCGGCGTGGAACGCGAGCACGTTCTTGCCGACCTCGTCGGGATCGTCCGACGCGGCGACCGCGTCGGCGAGCTCGCGCAGCCGCGCGGCGAGGTCACCGTCCGTGCGTTCCACCGCACGGCGCACCGCGAAGCCGTACACGAGCCCGAAGAGGTCGTAGGTGTCGCGGACCGCGCGCTCGTCGAGCGCGTTGACGAAGGCGCCGCGGTGCAGCTCGATCGTCACCCACCCCTCACGCTCCAGCGCGATGAGCGCCTCGCGGATCGGGATGCGGCTGATCCCGAGCGCCTGCGCGATCTGCTCCTGGGGGACACGCGTTCCCGGGCGCAGCTCGCCGTCGAAGATGAGCCGGCGGATGTGGACGGCCGCGTGCTCGCCACTGCTGCGCCGGACGAGCTCAGGCCGCGCGGTACTCACATTGCATACGTTATGCGAACCGCCGAGCGTGAAGATGCGGCACTGACTCCCGGAATCCGGGAGTCAGTGCCGCATCTCTACGACTCGCCGACGATCTCGCGGCCGCGGTCGCGCAGCTCGTACTTGAGGACCTTGCCGCTCGCGTTGAGCGGGAACGCGTCGACGATCTCGACGTGCCGCGGGACCTTGTAATTCGCCATGTTCTCGCGGCACCACGCGATCAGGGCGTCCGGGTCGACGGTCGCGCCCGCGCGCGGCACGACGAATGCCATGCCGACCTCGCCCAGCCGGTGGTCGGGTACGCCGACGACCGCGACCTGGCCGACGTCGGGGTTGGTCAGGATGATGTTCTCGATCTCGGCCGGGTAGGCGTTGAACCCGCCCACGATGAACATGTCCTTCGTGCGGTCGGTGATGCGAACGTTGCCCTCGGGCGTCAGCAGCCCGACATCGCCGGTGTGCAGCCAGCCGTCGTCGTCGATCGTGACCGCGGTCGCGGCCGGGTCGCCGAAGTAGCCCTTCATGACGTTGTAGCCCCGCAGCACGATCTCGCCCTGCTCGCCCTGCGGCACGTCGTTGCGCTGCTCGTCGACGATGCGCAGCTCCATGCCCGGAATGGGACGGCCGGCGGTCGTTGCGATCGTCTCGGGGTCGTCGTCGTGGCGGCACATCGTGGCGATGCCCGTCGTCTCGGTGAGCCCGTAGCCCGTCACGATCGTCTCGAACGCGAGCTCGCTGCGCATGCGGCGGATCATCTCGACGGGGACCGTCGCGGCGCCGGTCACCGAGAGACGGAGCGACGACATGTCGTGGTCACGCACGTTGGGGTGATCGAGCATCGTCTGGTAGATCGCGGGCGGTCCGGGCAGCATCGACACGCGCTCCTCGGCGACGCGCTTCATCACCGACGGCACGTCGAACACCGCGTGCGGGATGATCGTCGCGCCCTTCAGGACGCAGGCGAGGATCCCGGCCTTCAGCCCGAACGAGTGGAAGAACGGGTTGATGATCAGGTAGCGGTCGCCCTCGCGCAGGCCGACGACGTCGCTCCACGCCGTGTACGCCCGGCAGGTCGCGCCGTGGGCGAGCATCGCGCCCTTCGGCGCGCCCGTCGTCCCCGACGTGAACAGGATGTCGCACAGGTCGTCGGGCCCGATCGCGTCGGCGCGCGCCTGCACCTCCGACGCGTCGACGCCGGCGCCGCGGTCGAGGAACGCCTTCCACCCCTCCGCGCCGTCGGGAACGGTGCCGCGCAGGACGACGACGTCGTCGAGCGCCGGGACGTCGCTCGCCGCGCGCAGCAACGCGACGTAGTCGGTGTCGAGGAAGTCCGTGACCGTGAAGAGCCTGCGCGCGCCCGCGGTGCGCAGGATGTACGCGGCTTCGGAGCCCTTGAAGCGCGTGTTGATCGGGACGACGACCCCGCCGACGCGATGGATCGCGAGCGCGACAACGGGCCATTCGCCGATGTTCGGGGCCCAGATCGCGACGCGGTCGCCCGGCTGCACGCCCGACGCGACGAGCGCGCAGGCCGCGCGGTCGACGTCCTCGGCGAGCTGCGCGAACGTCAGGCGCGTCTCGCCGTCGACGAGGCCTTCCTGCGCGCCGAACCGCTCGACCGCGCGCTGCAGCGCGGCCGGGATCGTCGTCGGCGTGTCGCTCAGCGGCGTCTCGACGAATTGCTCGTTGGTCACGTCACCGTCCCCGGAACTCGGGCGCGCGCTTCTCGCGCTTCGCGCGTGCATTCTCGTGGAAGTCCTCGGACCGGCTCGACAGCTCCATCGCGAGCGCCTCGTCGGCGAGGTGCCGCTCGAGGTCGACCGTGAGCGACCGCTGCACGAGCAGCTTGGTGAGCCCGACCGCGACGGTCGCCGCCGACGCGAGCTCCGCGACGAGCTCGTTCGCGACCCCGTCGACCTCGGCGGCCGGCACCGCGCGGTGCACCATGCCCCACTCGGCGGCGCGCGTGCCCTCGATCCTGCGGCCGAGCATCAGCAGCTCCTTGGCGCGCGCGACACCGACGAGCCGGGGGACGAGCCACGAGCCGCCCGAGTCGGGTGTGAAGCCGAGCGTCGTGAACGGCGCCCACAGCCGCGCGTCGTCCGCGACGACCGTGAAGTCCGACGCGAGCGCGATGTGCAGGCCGAGCCCCACGACCCATCCGCGTGCTGCGCAGACGATGGGCGTCTGCGTCTCGAGCATCGTCGGGATCAGGCGGTTGACGTGCCAGCGCATCTGACGCTGCGTCGCGCCCGTCCGCGGCTTCGCGTCACCGCCACCGCGGAGCGAGAGGTCGAAGCCCGAGCAGAAGTGGTCGCCGTTGGCGTCGAGCGAGATCACGCGCACCGACTCGTCACTCCCGGCGGCCTCGATCGTGTCGACCAGTGCCAGCACGATGTCGTCGGTGAGCGCGTTGCGGCGCGCGGGCCGGTCGAGCCGCAACCTCAGCACGAGCCCGTCGTGCTCGACGATCAGCCCGTCGACCGGTGCGGGATAGTCCTTCACGCGCCTTGCCTCTCCATCAGGGCGAAGCGTTGCACGAGCGCGTCGAGCGCCTCCTGGCACGTGGTCGCGCCGCCCGGCGGGTCGGGGAGCCGGACCGCACCGTGCTCGCGGCTCGGCAGCAGGATCGTCGCGTGGCCGGGCGTCGTCGTCTCGCCCCGCTGATTCTCGCCCCACACGTCGAGGTCCACGGCCGGCCCGGCCTCGCTCTCGTAGCGCCGGGTGACCCGCCCGCGCATCCAGTGGGTGTCGCCGACGTAGTTGAACCGGCGGAACTGGCAGTCGAGCTTCCAGAGCCACGCGTCGTCGCCCATCCAGTCGGTGCACAGGTGGATGAGCCACGTCTCGCGCATCCGGCCGTAGTCGTAGATCGCGGGGTTGCCCGCGCGCCGGGCCCACTCCGCGTCCCAGTGGACGCGCTGCTGCACGTCGGGGACGTTGAGGTCGTCGGGCTGGAAGAAGCGCGGGACGCGCCGGCGCTGCTCGTAGCCGAGCCGGAGCGCCTTCACGCCGTAGAGGCCCATGCCGACGCCCACGTGCCAGCACACCATGTCGGTGACGCGCAGCGGTCCCTTCACCAGCGGCCCGACCTCCTCGCCCTCGCCCACGTCCTCCCAGTAGCGGGGGAGCGGCCCGCGCCGGCGGTCGCGCTCGGTCGCGTAGACGTCGTCGATGGCGGCGAGCTCGTCGTCCGTGTAGGGCCGGATCTCGACGTCGTCGTACTTCCCGCGCTCCTCGGCCTTGTCGCGTTCCGTGCGGATCATCAAGCGGTACTGCGCGGCGAGGACGGGCCCGCCGGCCGCCGCGAACACCTCCGCCGTCCACTCGTGCACGGCGCGTTGCGCGAACTCGCTGCGCTTGTCGTGCACGCCGACGAGCGCGTTGCGCCGCGTCACGCGCATGCCCGGTCGCAGCGGTGCCCACCACTCGCGGAAGCTCCCCGCGTAGTACGCGTGCGCGCCGCGGATGGGATCGCCCTTCAGCAGCGCGCGCGTCTCGTCGTCGAGCCGGCCGACCTCGTCCTCGCCGATCAGCGTGTCCCCGCCGACGAGGTGGGGCGGGGCGAGCGGCCCGCCCCAACGGGTGGTCGTCGCGTACTCGGGGTCGCACCACAGTGGGTTGTCGTCCCCGTACGCCTCGGCGACGTGACGGAACGCGTCCTCGTTGGGCTGCCGGTAGTGCGGCGGCTGCGGGTGCGGTTGCCCGACGCCGATGCGTGCGCGGAGACGGGCGACGCCGGCGTCGGTGATCGAGGCAGCGTCGGTCACGGGGGTCCTCCGGTCGGGTCGCGAGGCGTCGAGCCCGGCGATGTTGTATACAAAATACGGCTATGCGTTCGAGCGACCGGGTGTCGCCGCGGTCATGAATCTGGCAGATCTGCTCCTGCAGCACCCCTTCGCCGCCGGCGACGACCTGCTGCACGACCTGCACCGGTCCGTCACGGCGGGTGACGCGCGCGCCCGGGCGCAGCAGATCGCGCTGGCGCTGCGCGACGCGGGCGTCGCGCCGCACAAGCCGGTCGCGGTCTGCCTCGAGGACGGGATCGAGACCGTCCTCACGATGTTCGGTGTCTGGCTCGCGGGCGCAGTCTTCGTCCCGGTGAACCCGCGCGTGCCGGAGCGCGAGCGGGACGAGATCGTGCGCGCGGTGCGACCGGCGGCGGTCGTGACGGACGCCGGCACGATCGCGCGACGCGAGGGTGCGGTGACCCACGAGTCCGACGCCGCGTTCGTTCTGTGGACGTCGGGGACCACCGGGCGCCCGAAGGCGATCCTGCACACGCACACCGCGTACTTCGAGCTCCTCGACCGCGTGCTGGGCAACCTGCGTGGATCCTCACGGTCCGGCACACCGCCGACGCCGAACCTCATCCCGGTCGCGCTGACACTCAACGCCGGCATCTACAACGTGCTGTTCGGTCTGCGCGCCGGCGCCGCGATCGTGGTCATGGGCCGCTTCGACACGCGCACGTTCGCGGAGCTCGTGCGGCGCTTCGGGATCCGCTCCACGGTGCTGCCACCCGCCGCGATGGCGATGCTGAGCGACGACGCCGCGGTGACCGACCTCGCGCCCCTTCGCTACGTCCGCAGCATCACCGCGCCGCTGTCGCCGCTGCAGGCGCGCCGGTTCGTCGACAAGTTCGGCGTCACCGTGCTGAACGGGTACGGGCAGGCGGAGATCGGCGAGGTCATCGGCTGGACGGCGGCCGACGCCAAGGAGCATCCCGAGAAGCTCGGGGCGGTCGGGCGCGCCCACCCGGGTGTCGACGTGCGCATCGTCGACGACGCCGGCACGGCGCTGGGCACCGACGAAGTGGGCGAGCTCCTCGTGCGCCCGCCCCGGATGGCCGCGGGGTACGCCGACGGGTCGTCACTGTCGGAACGCGTGGACGGCGACGGGTTCCTCCGCACCGGCGACCTCGCGCGCGTCGACGACGACGGGTTCGTGTGGATCGAGGGACGCGTCGGCGACGTCATCAACCGCGGCGGCAACAAGGTGTTCCCCGACCATGTCGAGGAGGTGTTGCGCCTCGCGCCCGGGGTCGACGACGTCGCGGTCGTCGGCGCGCCCGATGCGCGTCTCGGCGAGGTGCCCGTCGCGTTCGTCGTCGGCGACGCCGACGACGCGACGCTCGAGCGCGTCTGCCGTGAGCATCTCGTCGCGTACAAGGTCCCGGTCGCGTACCACCACGTCGCCGCGCTCCCGCGCAGCGACGTCGGCAAGGTGCTCCGCCGTGACCTGGCCGCGCGCCTCGCGGGAAGCCGCGCATGACGGCCGGCACGCGACTCGCGATCGACCGCACGACGCCGCCGGACGACGCCGCGCGCGTCGCTCGTGACTGGGTCGAGGAGCACGTGCCGGTCGAGTGGCGCGAAGCAGCCCGCCGCGGCGGGCCCGCCGCGATCCGGGACGTGCGCTCGCGCGCCGACTACGAGGCCTGGTACCCGCGGTTCGCCGATTCGGGGCTCGTCGTGCCGACCTGGCCCGTCGCGTACGGCGGGCTCGACCTGACACCGGCTGTCGCGCGTGCGATCGAGGCCGAGCTCGCGCCGTACAACCTCGGCCGGCTCAACCCGCTCGGGCTCAACCTCGCCGCGCCCGCTCTGTTCGCGCACGGCACCGAGGAGCAACGCCTGCGGTTCCTGCCTCCGATCGTGCGCAACGACGAGGTGTGGTGCCAGCTGTTCAGCGAGCCGGGCGCGGGCAGCGACCTCGCGTCGCTCGCGACCGTCGCGACGCGTGACGGCGACGAGTGGGTCGTCCACGGGCAGAAGGTGTGGACGACGTGGGCGCACCTCGCCGACTTCGGCGTGCTGCTCGCGCGCACCGATCCCGACGTCCCGAAGCGGAGGGGCATCACCTACTTCCTGCTCGACCTGCACCAGCCCGGCGTCGAGGTCCGGCCGTTGCGCCACATCGGTGGCGAGCGCGAGTTCAACGAGGTGTTCCTCGACGGTGCGCGCGTCCCGGACTCCCAGCGCGTCGGTGACGTCGGCGACGGGTGGCGCGTCGCCAACGCGACGCTCTCGGGCGAGCGCCAGATGGTGTCGGGCGCCGGCTCCGGGGGCGTCGACCGCATCGGCGGCTCGAGCGTGACCCGCCTGCTCGATCTCGCGCGGCGCACCGGCCACGCGAGCGACCCGGTCGCCCGCCAGCACCTGATGCGCCTGTTCAGCGAGGAGCGGATCCGCGCGTGGACGAACCAGCGTGTGCGCGCGCAGGTGAAGGCCGGTCGCGCCCCGGGCCCCGAGAGCTCGATCGGAAAGGTCCACCAGGGCTCGCTCAACCAGCGGATGCAGGAGCAGGCCGTCGCCGCGCTGGGCATGGCGGCCACCGCGTTCGAGGTCGCGACCGGCGTCGACGCGTCCGACTACGCAACGACGCTGCCGTACGAGGTCGCCGGCATGCTCCGCAGCCGTGCGAACACGATCGAGGGCGGCACGACCGAGATCAACAAGAACGTCGTAGGGGAGCGCGTGCTCGGGCTCCCGCGCGAGCCCGACCCGTGGCAGGGCGCGGCCTGGCGCGAGGTGCCCCGCTCGTGAGCGCGTACGAGACGCTCGTCGTCGAGCGGCGCGGCGCCGTCGGCTGGCTGGTGTTCGACCGGCCCGACGCGGGCAACGCGATGGACGCCACGATGTTCCGCGAGCTCGAGCGCGCATGGCGCGAGCTCGACGACGACCCCGCGGTCCGGGTGATCGTCAACACCGGGAACGGGCGCGCGTTCCAGACCGGTCTCGACGTCGCGCAGCTCGCGCGCGACAAGGACGCGCTCCGGGAGCAGTCGCGCCGCACACGTGATGCCGACCTCCGGCTCACCGCGTGGCACAACCGCGTGTGGAAGCCCGTGATCGCGGCCGTGAACGGCGTGTGCGCGGGCGGTGGGCTGCACTTCGTCGCCGACGCCGACATCGTGATCGCCTCGTCCGACGCGACGTTCCTCGATCCCCACGTGTCGATCGGTCAGGTCAGCGCGTACGAGACCATCGGGCTCGCACGGAAGTCGCCGATGGAGGCGATCACGCGCATGGCGCTCGTCGGCCGGCACGAGCGGATGACGGCGCAGCGTGCATACGAGCTCGGGATCCTGTCGCAGGTCGTCGACCCGCCCGATCGCCTGCGTGACGAGGCGCAGGCGCTCGCGGAGAAGATCGCCCGCAACTCGCCCGCCGCGATGGCGGCGACGAAGCGCGCGCTGTGGGGCGCGCTCGAGGCGGGTCTGACGGACGCCTGTCGCGCAGGGTCGCGCGAGCTCGTCGGCATGTGGGGTCACCCCGACCAGGAGGAAGGTCCCCGCGCGTTCGCGGAGCGGCGGGACGCACGCTGGCAGGTGGACGCGTGAGCTATCCGGAGCTCGAGTGCCTGCGCCTGGAGCGGCGCGGCCCGGTTGGGTGGCTGCTCAACAACCGGCCCGAGCAGCTGAACGCGATGTCGGCGAAGATGCGCGACGAGTTCGCGGTCGCATGGGACACGCTGAACCACGACCCCGAGGTGCGCGTCATCGTGCACACGGGCGAGGGACGCGCGTTCCAGACCGGCGTCGACGTCACCGAGATCGCGACGGACGGGGTCGGGATGGAGCGGTACCGGCAGTCCGTCGAGGACTGGGACCTGCACTTCACCGCGTGGCACCAGCACGTCTGGAAGCCGGTCATCACCGCGGTGAACGGCATCTGCGCAGGCGGCGGGTTCCATTGGATCGCGGACGCGGACATCGTCATCGCGGCGTCCGACGCGCAGTTCTTCGACCCGCACGTCTCCGTGGGACAGGTCGTCGCCATCGAGGCGATCGGGCTGTTGCGCAAGGTTCCCGCGGAAGCGGTCATGCGCATGGCGTTCGTCGGCCGCTACGAGCGGATCTCCGCACAGCGCGCGTACGAGCTCGGGATGATCAGCCAGATCGTCGACCCGCCCGACCGTCTGCGTGACGAGGCGCAGGCGCTCGCCGAGAAGATCGCGCGCAACTCGCCGGCCGCGATGGCAGCGACGAAGCGTGCGCTGTGGGGCGCGCTCGAGACCGGGCTCACCGAGGCGTGCCGGGCGGGCGCGCGCGAGCTCGTCTCCATGTGGGGGCACCCCGACCAGGAGGAGGGGCCGCGCGCGGTCGCCGAGAAGCGCGAACCGCGTTGGCGGGAGCTGCAAGCGGGTACGTGAGACGGATCGCGAGGGGGGAGAGGGGAACATGACGAAGCTCGCACACCGGGCGCGGTGGTGGGTGGTCCCGGTCGTGGTCGCCATGGCCGCGGCCGGCTGCAGTCGCTCGAGCAGCAAGAGCAGCTCGACGTCGACGTCGTCGGGATCGTCGGCCGCCTCGGGTGACTTCGGGACGTTGAAGGCCGTGTGCGGCCCCGGCAGCGCGAAGGGCGCCACCGACCAAGGGGTCACCGACACGTCGATCCGGGTCGGGACGATGGCCGATCCGGGCGCGACCGCGCAGCCGGGACTGGACCAGGAGCTCTTCGACGCGGCCGACGCGTTCGTCGGCTGGTGCAACGCGGCGGGCGGGATCCTCGGTCGCAAGCTGCAGCTCGACAAGTGGGACTCCAAGCTGACGGAGGTCGCGGCGCGCATGATCCAGGCGTGCGCGGTCGACTTCGCGCTCATCGGCAACGGTGAGGGTCTCGACGGCACGGGCGTCGACCAGCGCGTGAAGTGCAAGCTGCCCGAGTTCCCGGCGTACGACGTGTCGGCCGCCGCGGTGAGCGCGCCGATGACGGTGCCGGCGATCCCGAACCCGCGCGACGTGAGCCTCGCGACGGGCGCGTTCCGGATGCTCAACAAGTACGACCCGGCGGCGACGGAGCACTTCGGCCTGCTGAGCAGCCAGTTCCAGTCGATCAACGACCAGGGCAAGAAGGACCGTGCGGCAGCCGAGCTCGAGGGCTGGAAGGTCGTCTACTACGACGAGCTCCCGCTGGTGGTCGACAACTGGCGGCCGTACGCGCAGAACGTGCAGACGAAGAACGTCCAGGCCTTCCTGATGGAGTCGGCGCCCGGTCAGGTGGCGCCTGCGTACAAGGCGATGCAGGAGCTCGGGTACGTCCCGAAGTACTCGATCCTGCAGCCGAACGTGTACGACCCGTCGTTGATCTCGGACGCGGGGACGGCACTCGACCAGGGCCAGGTGTACGTGACCGCGTACATCAACCCGTTCGAGACGGCGGCGCAGCACCCGGCGACGAAGCTGTACATCGACAACCTGAACAAGTACGTCAACGGCGCGAAGCCGAAGGAGCTCGGCGTCAACGCGACCTCGTCGTGGTTGCTGTGGGCACAGAGCGTGAAGGCCTGCGGCTCGCACGTGACACGCCAGTGCGTCCTCGACCACGCGAACGGAGTGACGAACTGGGACGGCGGGGGTCTGCACGCGCCGTTCAACCCCGGCAACGGGCCCAACGCGGGCGGCGACTGCTTCGTGCTGCTGCACGCGACGTCGAAGGGGTTCGCGGTCGACACGAAGATCACCAAGCCGAACAACGGCATCTTCAACTGCGACCCCGCGAACGAGGTCCGGCTCCAGGGCTTCCCGAGGACGTGATCCCGGCTGGACGATATGACCGCTTCGTACGGAACATGAAAATGGTTCGAAAGGCCCTGGTTCTGGCGCGTCGCTGAGCGCATCCTGACGGGTGCGCCGTTCCCGCCCCTGGGGACCGGCCGTGACGGCCGCGAGCGCGCACGGAAAGGGCACATCAGTGGCGCGGAAGGTCCGGCGGATCTCGTCGGCCGTGGCGGCGGCGTCGCTCACGGCCGTGATGGTCGCCGCGCTCCCGGGGGCCGCGTCCGCGCATGCCGCGGACGCGCCGCCCCCGCCGGACGTGGCATCGCAGACGGCGCGGGTGCACGAGCTCGCGCAGCACATGGCGGACGCGCGCGGCGGTGAAGGTGGGTCGGTCGGCGCGACGTCCACACGGCTACATGCGGACGCGGTCGGGTCGTACCAGGCCGCCGACCCGTACGGTGACACATGGCCCGACAGCGACCCGCGGGCGGACATCGGTCCGTGGGCCGTCTACTACAACACGAACACGATCACGCTGTCGTTGAAGACGCTCGCGATGACCGACCCGTCGACGTGGGCGGGGGTCACCGGGACGGAGTGGGGCATCGACGTGACTGGTGACGGCGTCGACGACTTCGACGCGTTCCTCACGGCCTACGGCGCCGACCTCATGACGTCCGACCTCAACACCCAGCTGTGTCCGGGCCAGGTGCACGGGAGCTTCTCGGCGTCGGGCGGCTACACGATCAGCTTCCCCGCCGCGTGCCTCGGCGGGACGGGCCCGATCAAGGTCGACGCGTTCATGATGGTGGACCTCGACCCGTACGGCACCAGCGGCGCGTACGCGAGTGACTACGCACCCGACCTCGGCGTCGACTGGTCGCCGTGGATCACGCCCACGACACCTCCCCCGCCGCCCCCGCCGCCGTCGCGCGCCGTGAGCGCGGCCGGCTGGGTCGTCGACGGATGGGGCGGTCTCCACGCCTTCTCCGAGGGCACGACCGCGCCGACGGCGACGGGTGGCCCGTACTGGGTCGGCTGGGACATCGCACGCGGTGTCACCGCGAGCACCGCGAACGGCTGGGGCGCGGTCCTCGACGGGTGGGGCGGCCTGCACGGCTTCCGGGTGAACGGTGGCACGGTGCCGACGTTCCACACGACCGGGTACTGGACCGGGTGGGACATCGCGCGCGGCGTCGCCATGCTGCCCGACGGCACCGGTGGGTTCGTCGTCGACGGCTGGGGCGGCCTGCACCCGTTCGCGACCGGCGGGAACGCCCTGCCCTTCGCGACGGGCGGCCCGTCGTGGACCGGCTGGGACGTCGCCCGGGGCGTGGCGATCCTGCCCGACGGCACCGGCGGATACGTGCTCGACGCCTGGGGTGGCCTGCACCCGTTCGGGATCAATGGCCACGCGGCACCGGCACCGTCCGTGCTCGGCCCGTACTGGCCCAACTGGGCGATCACCCGGGGCGCGGCCGTGATCACCGACGGCTCGGGCGGCTTCGTGCTCGACGGATGGGGTGGTCTGCACGGCTTCGACGTCGGCTCGGGCACCGCGGTTCCGGCCCCGCCGGGCAACGCGCCGTACTGGACCGGTTGGGACATCGCCCGGGGCGTGACGGTCGCCAACTGACGTCGTCCGTTCCGCCACGCGCGACGCACGCCGCCCCGGTTCGCACCGGGGCGGCGTGTCGCGCGCGTCGTAGTGTCCGCGTGCATGTCACCCGAGTCATCGACGGACGACCTGCGGATCGGGATCCTCGGAGCCGCGCGCATCGCGCCCGCGGCGGTCGTGAAGCCTGCGCGCGCCGTCGACGGCGTGCACGTGACGGCGGTCGCGGCGCGAGACCGCGAGCGCGCCCACGCGTTCGCGAAGAAGCACGGCGTCGACCGCGTGCTCGACACGTACGACGCGCTGGTCGCCGCTCCCGACGTCGACGCCGTCTACGTACCGCTGCCCAACGGCCTCCACGCCAAGTGGACGAAGCGCGCGCTCGAGGCCGGCAAGCACGTGCTGTGCGAGAAGCCCTTCACCGCGAACGCCGACGAGGCCGAGGATGTACGAGCGCTCGCCGACGCGCACCCCGATCTGGTCGTGATGGAGGCGTTCCACTACCGGTACCACCCGGTCGCGCAGCGGATGGTCGACATCGTGAACAGCGGCGTGCTCGGGACGGTTCGCCGCGTCGAGACCGCCATGTGCATCCCGCTGCCCCTCCCGCGCGACATCCGCTACCGCTACGACCTCGCCGGCGGCTCCGTCATGGACGTCGGCTGCTACGCGATCCACATGCTGCGCACGGCGTCGGGCGAGGAGCCGTCGGTGAAGCTCGCGCGCGCCCGGCTCGCGTCGCCGGACGTCGACCGGTGGATGCAGGCGACGTTCACGTTGCCGAGCGGTGCGGAGGGCAAGATGACGTGCGCGCTGTGGTCGAGCACGTTGCTGCGGATCGGCGTCACGGTCGGCGGTGACGACGGCGAGCTGCGGCTGTTCAACCCCACTGGACCGCACCTCTACCACCGGCTGACCGTGTGGACGCGCGGCGCGGGCGGCGGCCGTCGCCGGGAGCGCGTCGCAGGCAGCCGGACACCAACCTACTCGTACCAGCTGGAAGCGTTCCGTGACGCCGTGCGCGGTGACCGTGCGCGCAACCTGACCCCGCCGGTCGACTCGGTCGCGAACATGCGTGTCGTCGACGCCGTGTACGACGCGGCGGGGCTGCGTCGCCGAGGGACCTGAGCGTTCACGCTCGCGTAGCGCGCGCGTGAACGGACCGGCGCGCGGCGGCCGGTACTGTGAGCCGCATGGCCGACGGCTCCCCGCGCGCGCCGTATGCCGGCGACCGCGACGTCGCCGCCGCGGTCGCGGCATTGGCGTCACGGCTTCCCGACGAGCTGCGCGACCTTGCCGGCGTCGCGTTCGACTACCGGTGGTCGTGGACACGCGACGGTGCAGAGACGTTCGCGGCCGTCGACGCCGAGCGCTTCGCGCGCGTGAACCAGAACCCGGTCCGGCTGCTGCGCGAGACGCCCGGTACGACGCTGGCTGCGGTGGCCGCGACGCCCGGGATGCAGGCGCGGGTGCGCGCGCTCGCGAACGCGGTGAGCCGTGAAGGCCCGTACGCCACCGGCGACGTCGCGCGACCGATCGCGTTCTTCTGCGCGGAGTTCGGCGTGCACGCGTCGCTACCGATCTACTCGGGCGGGCTCGGCGTCCTCGCCGGCGACATCTTGAAGGAGGCGTCGGACCGCGGCCTCCCGATGGTCGGCGTCGGGCTGCTCTACCGGCACGGCTACTTCCACCAGCGGCTCGACCCCCGGGGCAAGCAGCACGAGTACTGGACGGACGTCGACCCGGAGCAGCTGCCCACCGTGCTCGTCACCGGCGACGACGGTGAGCCGGTCACCGTGACCGTGCCGATCCGGGGCGAGAACGTCGTCGCGCGCGTCTGGCGCACCGACGTCGGCCGCGTCCCGCTGTACCTGCTGGACGCCGACGACGCGCGCAACTCGCCGTTGGCCCGCTTCATCACCGGGCGCCTGTACGAAGGGAACCGTGAGATCCGGCTCGCGCAGTACGCGCTGCTCGGAGTGGGTGGCATGCGGGCGCTGCGCGCGCTCCGGATCGAACCGGAGGTCGTCCACCTGAACGAGGGTCACCCGGCGCTCGCGACGCTCGAGCTCGCGCACGAGCTGACCGGCGACGGCCGCTCGTTCGACGACGCGCTCGCAGTCGCGCGCTCGCGCGTCGTCTTCACGACGCACACTCCGGTCCCGGCCGGCAACGAGACCTACGCCGAGACCGAGCTCATGGCCGTGCTCGGCGACCTCGTCGACGACCTCGGTGTCGGTCACGACGGGCTGCTCCGTCTCGCGCGCATCGATCCCGACGATGCCGACGAGCCGCCCGGCATGACGCCCCTCGCGATCCGTACGAGCCGTTCGACGAACGGTGTCAGCGCGGTGCACGGCGGTGTCGCGCGCGCGATGTGGCAACCGATGTTCCCCGGTCGAGCGCTCGACGACGTCCCGATCGGTCACGTGACGAACGGCGTGCACCTCCCGACCTGGATGGCGCCCGCGATGCAGTCCTTGCTGGCGCGCCACCTCGGCCGCGACTGGCTCGACCACCCGGACGAGCCGGCCACGTGGGCCGGCGTCGACGGCATCCCCGACGCCGAGCTGTGGGCCGTGCGCGACGAGCTGCGCGCGCGGCTCGTCGACTGCGTCCGCGAGCGCAGCACGCGTGACCGCCTCGCGCGCGGCGAACCACTCGACTACGTCGCGGCGGCGGCGTCGACGTTCGAGCCGTCACGGCTCACTGTCGGCTTCGCGCGACGGCTCGCGACGTACAAGCGGCTGCACCTCCTCTCGCTCGACCCCGCACGGGCGGTCACGCTCGTGCGCGAGCGTCTGCAATTCGTGCTCGCCGGGAAGGCGCACCCGCTCGACGAGGACGCGAAACGCGTCGCGGAGTCGCTGTTCGCGCTGAAGGGCGAAGCCGGGATCTCGGGCCGTGTCGCGTTCCTCGAGGACTACGGCATGGCGATCGCGGCGCCGCTCGTCGCCGGGTGCGACGTCTGGCTGAACGTCCCCCGACCGCCCTTCGAGGCCAGCGGCACGAGCGGCATGAAGGCCGCGTTGAACGGCGGCCTCAACGTCAGCATCCTCGACGGGTGGTGGGCCGAGGCCTACGACGGCGGGAACGGATGGGCGGTCGACGGTGGCCGGTCCGCCGACCGCGCCGACCGTGCCACGGACGACGACGCGACACGGGACCTGCGCGACGCCACGTCGCTGCTCGACATCCTCGAAGACGAAATCGTCCCGTTGTTCGCGCGACGGGACGGCGACGACATCCCGCACGACTGGCTGCGACGCGTCAAGGCATCGCTGCGCACGATCGGCCCGCGATTCTGCGCGACGCGGATGCTCGGCGACTACGAGCGCGTCGTCTACGGCGTCCCCTCGCTCGCGCTCGGCTGACCGGCCGTACCGCTCGCTCCGCCACGCGGCACGCAGGATCGGTGGCCATCCCGGCGAGCAGGTCGTCGGCCTGGCGGTCCGGCCGTTGTGAACGCAGTCACCGTCGACGTCACGAAGGTCCGGGCGTAGCGTTCGGGCGGCGCGGTGATCCGACCGGTGCGGCGGGAGCGAACTCCATCCGGTGACGCGGGCGCGACTGTCGTCCGCGTCCCTCGTAGGCGGGGGTACTCGATGGCACGGATCGTGGTGGTGGGCGCAGGGATCGTCGGGATGTCGACCGCGACGCTGCTCGCGCGTGACGGGAACGACGTGACCGTTTTCGAGCGGGACGACGGACCGCCACCCGACGCCGCCGAGGACGCCTGGACGTCGTGGGCGCGGCGGGGCGTGAACCAGTTCCGTCTGCTGCACTACTTCCTGCCCCGGTTCCGGATGATCGTGGACGACGAGCTCCCCGAGGTCGTCGACGCGGCCGAGCGTCTCGGCGCGCTCCGGTACAACCCGGTGCTGCTCGCGCCGCGGGAGCTCAACGGCGGCGAGCGCGACGGAGACGACCGCTTCACCTCGGTCACCGGTCGGCGCCCGGTCATGGAGGCGGCCGTCGCGTCGGTCGCGGCCGAGACCGCGGGGCTGACGATCCGACGCGGCGTCGCGGTCGCCGGTCTCGAGACCGGCGCGCCGACCGCCGACGGCGTCCCGCACGTCACCGGCGTGCGCACGAGCACCGGCGAGGTGATCGGTGCCGATCTCGTCGTGGACATGACGGGTCGGCGCTCGCCGCTGCCGTCGTGGCTCGCCGCGGTCGGCGCGCGCCCGGTCGAGGAGGAGGTCGAGGACTCCGGGTTCGTCTACTACGGCCGTCACTTCCGTTCGGCCGACCGCTCGATCCCGCCCGCGCTCGGCGGGCTGCTCCAGCACTACGAATCGGTGTCCATCCTCACGCTCCCCGCCGACAACGGCACATGGGGCGTCGGCTTCATCACGAGCGCGCGCGACGCGCCGATGCGGGCACTGCGCGACGTGGACACGTGGTCCGCGGCGTTGAAGGAGTTCCCTCGCGTCGCGCACTGGGCCGACGGCGAGCCGCTCGACGACACGGTCGCGGTGATGGCGAAGCTCGAGGACCGCCACCGCGAGCTGTTCGTCGACGGCAGGCCCGTCGCGACCGGTGTCGTCGCGGTGGCGGACTCATGGGCGTGCACCAACCCGTCGCTCGGTCGCGGGATCAGCATCGGGATCATGCACGGGCTCGCGCTGCGCGACGTCCTGCGCGACCAACCGGTCGACGACCCGCTCCAGCTCGCGCGCGCTTGGCACGCGAAGACGCAGGAGACGGTCGAGCCCTGGTATCGCGCCACGCTGCGGTTCGATCGCAACCGGCTCGCCGAGATGGAGGCGGAAGCGCAGGGCGTGCCCTACGAGCCCGGCGACCCCGAATGGGAGATCACGCACGCGCTCGAAGCGGCGGCGGGACAGGACCCCGACGTCCTGCGCGCGTTCCTGTCGATCGCGGGTGTCACGATGCTGCCGGACGACGTGGTCGCGCAGCCCGGTGTGCTGGACAAGGCGATCGAGCTCGGCGCGGGTTGGCGCGACCTGCCGCCCGCAGGTCCCGACCGTGCCCGGTTGCTCGCGGCGATCGCGGCCTGAACGAAGCGACCGAGGAGAGGGCGGAGATGCGCGTCGACGTCAACGGTGTGGGGATCGAGTACGACGTGGCGGGGGACGGGCGGCCGGTGCTCCTCCTGCACGGCTTCCCCGACACGGCCAAGCTGTGGCGCCACCAGGTCCCCGCGCTCGTGGGCGCAGGGTTCCGCGTCATCGTCCCCGACCTGCGCGGGTACGGCCGCTCCGACAAGCCGGCCGACGTCGAGATGTACGCGTTGCCGTACCTCGCGGCCGATGCGCTCGCGGTGCTCAACGACGCCGGCGTCGAGCGCGCCCACGTCGTCGGTCACGACTGGGGTGCCGCGCTGGCGTGGGCGGTCAGTGCGTTCGCGCCCGACCGTGTCGATCACCTCGTCGCGATGTCGGTCGGCAACCCGATCGCGTTCCGCGAGGCCGGTCTCCGCCAGCGCGAGAAGTCGTGGTACATGCTGCTGTTCCAGTTCCGCGACATCGCCGAGCAGTGGCTGACGGCCGACGGCTGGGCGAACTTCCGCGAGTGGTCGCGCTACCCCGAGGCCGATGCCGTCATCGGGGACCTCGAGCGCGACGGCTCGCTCACGCCCGGGCTCAACTGGTACCGCGCGAACATCCCGCCCGAGTCGTACGTCGGCCCGCCTCTCGAGCTCCCTCCCGTCGCGGCGCCGACGATGGGGGTCTGGAGCGACGGTGACATCGCGCTGCTCGAGTCGCAGATGACCGACTCCGCCAAGTACGTCACGGGTCCGTGGCGGTACGAGCGCGTCGACGGTGCCGGGCACTGGATGCAGCTCGAGCGGCCGGAGCGTGTCAACGAGCTCCTGCTGGACTTCCTGCCCGCGTAGGCGACGTCAGGCGCTCGCCCGCGCGGATTCCACGTCCGCGGCGACGGTCACGAGAGCGAGGCGCTCGGCGGTCGCGCCGGCCGCCGCGAGGAGATCACCGGCGCGCGCCCGGTCGCCGTCCGCTCCTCGCTCGACGAGCACGCGCGCGAGCGCGAGCTGCGCACGGGCCTCGTATGCGGGCGCACGCAGCGACCGCTCGACCGCGATCGCGTCCTGGAGATGTCCCGCGGCGGCGTCCAGGTCGCCGAGCAGCTGGTGACACAGGCCGAGCGCGCGCGACGTCGTTCCCACGTACCCGACACCGATCGCGATCGGCGCACCGCGCCGCGCGAAGGGCGCGAGCAGCGACGAGACCGTGCGAGCCACGTCCGCGTCGCCGACCGTCCACGCGACCTCGCCCGCGAACGTCATGGTCGCGAGCCAGAACCAGTCCATCGGCACGGTGGACAGGTCGCGCTCCGCGAGCGCACGGAGGGTCATGGCCGCGTCGTCGCGTCGCCCGACCTCGGCCGCCGTCACGGCGAGCGCGGCCTGCCACGCGGCGACGTCGGGCGTCTGGGCCGCGAACGCCGCCAGCGCGGGCTCGACCTCGGCGAGCCGGCCCTGGTCGCGTCGCACGGTCCACAGCACACCCGCGTACGCCGCCATCACGGCGAGCTGGTCCGGTGTCGACGCGCTCAGCGACGCGTTCGCGAGCTCCTCGGCGCGCTCGTAGTCGCCCGAGAGCTGCGCCACCATCGCGGCACGCAGCTGCGCCATCGCGACGTACCACGGCTGCCCGAGCGCCTCCGCCTCGCGGGTCATGGCGGCGACGTCGTCGTCGACGCCGGCGCGCTCCGCCGCCTCGATGCGCGCGGTCGCCCGCCATCCGTGCGCCTCGCACGACGCCTCGACGTGACCGGAGCGTGCGCTCGCCTCGAGCTGCATCTCGATGTAGCGCGTCCGCTGCGGCAGCAACGCGGGACCGAACGTCGCCAGGACGCACGCCGCGAGCACGAACGCGAGCTCGCCGGGATCGCCGACGCGCTCGGCCATCGCGACCGCTTCGGCGGCCATCTCGGGACGCGCACCCTCGGACGTGTCGAGAAACGAATGCGCGGCGCGTGTCGCGAGGAGCTGCGCGCGCAGCGCGCTGTCGTCGTCTGGAAGCGCCGCGAGTGCCTCGTCGACGAGCGTGCCGAGTGCGTGCTCGCGGGCCGACGGTTGGGCCTGACGGACGAGCGCGAGCGCGGCTCGGGCGAGGCGGTCCGCGTCGCCGTCGACGCGAGCTTCGTCGGCCACCTCTTGCAGCGCCTTCTTCGAGCCCGCGAAGTCGAGGACGCGGAAGCGCGCGTCCCCGACCGCGAGGAGGACGTCGAGACGGTCAGCGCGCGGCAGGGAGTCCGTGCGGTCGAGGACCGAGAGCGCGAGCTCGAGGTGCGTCACCGCCTGCTCGTACGCGAGGGAGCGGAGCGCGAACCGGCCCGCGACGAGCAGACGGCCGACCGCTCGGGCCGCGTCGCCGGGACGCGCGGTCGCGACGAGGTGCGAGGCGATCTCGGCGGCCCACGCGTCGTCATCACCGTGACGACGTTCGAGCGCGTCCGCGATCCGCTCGTGGAGACGCGCGCGTCGCGTCGGACCCGACTGCTCGTATAGGACGTCGCGCACCAGGCCGCTCGAGAACTCGAACTGCCCGACCGTGTCGCGGTGCTCACGCACGAGGCCGGCGGCGACGGAGATCTCGAGCGCGTCGATGACGTCGTCGCCGCGCGCGTCGAGCGCGTCCTCGAGCACGCCGATCTCGAACGCGCGCCCCGCGACCGCTGCCGCGGCGAGCACGCGTATGACCCGTTCGTCCAGTCGCGCGACGCGCCGCAGGACGACGTCACGTACGGTCTCCGGTACCCCGAAGCGCTCGACGGCGCGCGCGTCGGCGGTGTCGACCGAACCCGCGCCCACGTCCAGCAGGTCGCGTACGAGCTCGTGGACGAACAGCGGGTTGCCCTCGGTCGTGCCGTGCAGTGCCTCTGCCAGGGCGGCGCGGCCTGGAGCCGCTCGAGCCGACGCGGGCGCGCCGACGAGGTCGTCGACGAGGGACGACACGTCGTCGACGCCGAGGCCCGCCAACCGGACCCGCGTGACCCGCCCCGTCCGCGACGTCTCGGCGAGGAACTCGACGGGCGCTTCCGGGAGCGGCTCGCCCGTCGGGACGTCGGTGTCGCGCCAGGTCGCGAGGACGAGCAGGCGCATCGGCTCGCTCGCGCGCGCGAGATGACGGAGGAGCAGGATCGTGCCCTTCGACGCCCACTGCAGGTCGTCGACGACGAGCACGACGGGCCGGCGTGAGGATGTCGCGCGGAGCCATCCGCTCACCGCTTCGAACAGCCGGAACCGGGCGGTGCCGGCGTCGGTGCTCGGCGCCGGCGCTGCACCCGGGAGGTGCGACGCGATGTCGGGCACGAGCGGGACGAGCTCGCCCGCGCCCGGGCCGAGCTCGTCGGCCAGGAACGCGCTCGGTGTGTGCTCCACGAAGTGTCGCAACGCCTCGAAGAACGGCTGGTAGGGGACGTCGAGGTCCTCGTCGCAGTGCCCGTAGAGGACGACCGCGTCCTCGGCGAGCGCGCGCCGTGCGAGCTCGGCCGCGAGCCGCGTCTTGCCGATCCCCGCGTCGCCCGTGACGAGCACGATCTCGTGGTCGCGTGCACGCACGCGCTCCCAGCTCGCGACGAGCGCGGCGAGCTCGTCGTCGCGTCCGACGAACGCGGTCCCGTCGCTCGCCGGCAAGGCGTCGGGGAGCGGGACGCGCTCACCGTCCGCGTCGGTGTCGACGACGATCTCGTACGCGGTCACCGGGCCGGGCAGTCCCTTCAGCTCGAACGGTCCGACCGCGGTGAGCTCGACGTCGGTGCGCGTTCCCGCGAGGAGACGGACGAGCTCCGACACGAGGACCGTTCCCGGCCGCGCCTTCGGTTCCAGCCGCGCGGCCTCGACGACGGGTGTCCCGTGGTAGTCGTCGTCGTCCCACGTCACGTCGCCGGCCGCGACGCCGATGCGGATCTCCACCGGCAGCCCCGTCCGGCGCGCCTGCGCCGCGACGGCATGCTGGATCCCAACCGCGCACTCGATGCCGTCGGTCGCACCGTCGAAGACGGCCATGACGCCGTCACCCGTGCTCTTCACCACCGCTCCGCCGTGGCGCGACACGGTGTCGCGCAGGAGCCGCTCGTGCTCGTCGCGCAGCCGGTCGGCGTCGTTGTCGCCCAGGTGTGTCCGCAGCGCGGTGGAGCCCACCATGTCGGTGATGAGGACCGTGCGCGTCCCCCGCCCCGAGCCGGTCGTGCTCGCCACGAACGAAGCCTATTGTTCGTGCGTCGCTGGGCGCGTGGGCGCGTCGGGTGGGAGACGGTCATGCGGATCGAGTCTGTCGTCACGTCGGTTTCGTGGATCCCGTCCGAAGCGGTCGCGGGCATGACCAAGGCGCCGTTCGCGATGGGAGTAGCGCATTACGACGACCCGCCTCCCGACGTGATCGACGATCTCGGCGCGTTGCAGGCCGCGGATCGCTTCCGGTTCGCGAACGAGCTGCGGGCCTGGATCGACGTCGTCGACGGCGAGATCGTCGACGCGGGCTACTCGGGCGGTGGTCGCATCGGGAGCACGACCCTTCGCGTGGGGCCCGGGGAGCTGACGCTGCGCGCGACGCCGTTCCCCGACCTTCGCGCGGAGCCGGAGATCCGTCCCGGCTCGGCGCGGTTCGTCCAGACCGCGGGTGGCCGGACGGGCGCGCCCGCGCCGCGACGCGTACGCGGTGCGCCACTCGTGAAGATCCAGGCGCCGACGGCCTGGACCACGTTGTCGCTCATACTGCACACGGACGGCCGGGTCGAGCACGCGCTGGAGGGCGCGAGTCCGTTCCCGCGTCACTGGATCTACGACGACGCCGGCAAGCTCGTCGAGAAGACGGGGCTCATCGACTTCAAGTCGTGGTACCGGCAGGCGTTCGGCCGGCACTCGCCGTGGGGCAAGGAGGACTCCCCGGCGCTCGTGACCGCGGTCGAGACGGCTCTCGAACGCGACCTGTCGCTGCGGATCATGCGGGCGGGCGCGAAGCCGCGCATCAAGCGGTACACGGAGGGCAGGGAGCTCGTGCGACAGGGTCAGCGGGGGCGCGACCTGTTCCTCGTGCTCGACGGCGTCGTGACGATCGAGATCGACGGCGAGCCGTTGGGCGAGGTCGGCCCCGGCGCGGTCATTGGCGAGCGCGCCGCGCTCGAGCACGGTGTGCGTACCGCGACGGCGCGGGCGCGCACGCCGTGCAAGGTCGCGGTCGCGTCGCCTGACGACCTCGACGCGGCCGCGTTGACGGAGCTCAGCGCCGGCCATCGCGCCGAGGACGCCTGAGCGCGCTGGCGTACCTTCCGCGTCGCGTAGCGTCGCGGCGATGCCCGAGAGCGTGCGCGCGTCCCAGCGCGCCGAGTGGGACCGCGCGCGGCTCGTTCTCGTCTGCGCGCCTGCCGTCGAGACGCTGTTCGCGACGCTCAACACCGACGCGTTCAACTTCCTGCGCCCGTTCGACCCGGCGCGTGCCCGCGCCCAGCACGCCGCGCTGCGGTCGACGCTGGAGTCCCGCGCCATCACGGTGGTCGACGTGCGCGAGGTGCTTGCGGCCGGAGACCGGGCGCGTCTCCGTGACGCGGCGGGACGTGCGCTCGTCTACGTGGCCGACGAGAGCGTGTCACCGGCCGATCGCGAGGCACTCGACCGCCTGCACGAGCGGACGATCGACGCGCTCGGACCCGGCGCGCTCGCCGACCTCGTCATGCTCAGGCCCGCCGTGCACGTGCGCACGAACGCCGACGCGCGTGACGCGACCTCGCGGTTCTCCGCCGACTTCGAGGTGAGGCCGGCCGGGAACTCGTACTTCATGCGTGACCCGATGATCACGACGGCAGCCGGCGTCGTCGTCGGTCGCTTCGATCTCGCGGTGCGACGCCCCGAGAACGACGTCGCGGAGCTCGTGCTCGCCCAACTCGGGATCACACCGTTGCTGCGCGTCGCCGCGCCGGGACGGGTGGAGGGCGGCGACTTCCTGCCCGCCGGGCGGTTCTGCCTGCAGGGTCAGGGGTTCCTCACGAACGAGGACGGCGTCGGGCAGCTCCTCGACGCCGGGGCCTACGGCGACGTCGAGGTCGGCGTGGTGCGCGACCCGCGTGGCGGCATGGACGAGATGCACCTCGATACCTACCTCGCGCTCTACGACACCGATCTCGCGGGCATCTGCGAGGACCGGACGGGAGACGCGGAGCCCGAGGTCGACGTGTGGGTGCCCGACGAGACCCGCGCGGGACGGCGGTACCGACGTACGCGGACGACCACGCTGCTCGCGTACCTGGCCGAGCACGGGATGGACGTCGTCACGTTCACGAAGGACGAGCAGGAGCAGTTCGCCGCCAACGGGCTCCTCGCCGGGCCCCGCGACTACCTCGTGCCCGCCCAGGCGGGGCCGGCGTTCGTCGATCGCCTCCGTGCCCGGGACGTCCGCGTCGAGACCGTCGACGTCGACGAGCTCACCAGCGGGTACGGCGGACCGCACTGCGCGACACAGGTCCTGTGGCGCGAGCCCGCCCGCTGACCGCGCCGGCTACTGGTTCTCGAACAGCGAGGCGTGCAGCGCGTCGAGGTACGTCTCCCGACCGCTCGCCGACGCCCACTCGGACGCCGACTCGACCGCGGTGCCCTCGCCCCACTCGTCGAACGTGGTCACGAGCTCGAAGTCCGCGTTCCACGCGCGCATCTGCGCGACGTCGTGCGCCCAGCGGGTCGGGTCGCGCGTGAGCCGCGGCGGCGTCTCGCCGTACTTCCAGAACCCGGGCGAGATCGTGTAGGCGTGCGTGCCCTGTTCGTCGGTCGCGTTGGCCGGCGCGTACTGGTGCCAGTCGTCGGGTTGCGCGGTGCACGTCGTGTAGGACGGGAACACCTTGAGGTCGAGATAGAAGTTGCCGGGCGCGGCGTTGCGCGCGTCGACCCAACGCTGGGCCATGTCGCACCCCTGCGGGGTGGTCGTCGAGTCGTCGTAGACGAAGATCACCGGGCGACCGTCGACGCGCAGGTACATGTCGTCCTGCGCGATGGTGTTCCAGATGAACGGAGCCCTGCCCGGGCTACCGGTCGCGCACGATACCCGTCCCACGTAGCGTGGGCCGATGCCGCCCGCTCGCAACGTCCTGCTCGTCACCGTCGACCAGTGGCGTGGGGACTGCCTGTCCGCCCTGGGGCATCCGGTCGTGCGCACCCCGAACCTCGACCGGCTCGCGTCCGAAGGGGTGCTGTTCCGCGAGCACTTCGCGCAGGCGGCGCCGTGCGGGCCGAGCCGCGCGTCGTTGTTCACCGGGATGTACGCGCACAACCACCGGTCGGTGCTCAACGGGACCCCGCTCGACGCGCGCTTCACGAACCTCGCGCTCGAGGCGCGGGCGCTCGGTTACGACCCCGCGTTGTTCGGCTACACGGACACGAGCGTCGACCCGCGCACCGTGCCGCCCGGCGACCCGCGCCTGTCGACCTACGAGGGCGTGCTCCCCGGCTTCCGGGCGGTGGTCGAGCTGCCCGAGCACCTCGAGGCGTGGGCCCAGTGGCTGATCGGTCTCGGCTACGACGTGCCCTCGGATCGGCGGGAGCTGTGCCGGCCCGCCGGCGACGGGCCCGGCGCGCCGACCGTCTACGCCGCGGAGCACACCGAGGCGGCGTTCCTCACCGGCGAGCTGCTGCGCTGGCTCGACCACGACGCGGGCGCCGAGCCGTGGTTCGTGCACGTCGCGTACATCCGGCCCCATCCGCCGTTCGTCGCCCCCGCGCCCTACAACGCGATGTACGACCCCGACGACGTCCCCGCCCCGGTACGGCACCCGACCGTCGAGGAGGAAGCCGCGCAGCATCCGTTCCTCGCCGGCGCGCTGTCGATGCGAGAGGTGCGCTCGCCGTCCGACGAGCGGGAGCTCCGCCAGCTGCGCGCGACCTACTTCGGGATGCAGAGCGAGGTCGACGCGCAGCTCGGTCGCCTCTTCGACGGGCTGCGCGCGCGGGCGCTGTGGGACGACACGCTCGTCGTCGTCACGTCGGACCACGGCGAGCAGCTCGGGGACCACTGGCTGATCGAGAAGCTCGGCTGGTTCGACCAGTCGTACCGGATCCCGCTGATCGTGCGCGACCCGCGGCCCGCGGCCGACGGGACACGAGGGCGCGTCGTCGACGCGTTCACCGAGAACGTCGACGTCATGCCGACGATCCTGGAATGGCTCGGCGGCGAGACACCGGTGCAGTGCGACGGGCGGTCGCTGCTGCCGTGGCTGCACGGCGGCACGCCGTCACGATGGCGCGACGCGGTGTTCTGGTCGTTCGACTTCCGCGATCCGGTCGGTGCCGCGCGCGGCGAGTCGATCGGGCTCGATCTCGACGAGTCGTGTCTGACGGTGATCCGCGACCGGCGCGCCAAGTACGTCCACTTCGCCGCGCTGCCGCCGCTGTTCTACGACCTGGAACGCGATCCGGACGAGCTGCACGACCGCGTCACGGATCCCGCGTACACGTCACGCGTGCTCGCGTACGCGCAACGGATGCTGTCGTGGCGGATGCGCACCGACGACCGGACGCTGACCGGGTTGTTCCTCGGCCCGGACGGTCTCGTCGACGCCCGCGCCCGCTCCCGCGCCGTTCTGTGAAGCGTCAGACACACATCGTGTGCTTGACGCTTCCGAAAACGTCGGGCTACTGCGGCGCGACGCGGACGACGGCGCGGCCGCGCACGCGGCCGTGGAGGATGTCGTCGAGCACGGACTCCACGCCGTCGAGGTCGACCTCGTGCGCGATCGCGTCGTCGAGGTGTCGAGGGCGCAGGTCGGTCGCGAGGCGCTGCCACACGCGCCGCCGGACGTCGATCGGCGTGTTGACGGAGTCGATGCCGAGCAGCGCGACGTTGCGCAGGATGAACGGGAACACCGTCGTGTGCAGCTCGCGCCCGCCCGTGTTCCCGCTCGCGGCGACCGCGGTCCCGTAGCGCAGCGTGCGCAGCACGTACGCGAGCGTCGAGCCGCCGACGCAGTCGACCGCGCCTGCCCACCGCTCGCGCTCGAGCGCCTTGCCGGTGTCGGCGCTCGTCTCGGAC
Source organism: Acidimicrobiia bacterium (assembly GCA_035651955.1). NCBI lineage: Bacteria > Bacillati > Actinomycetota > Acidimicrobiia > Acidimicrobiia bacterium. The sequence continues at coordinate 15,645 of DASRES010000065.1, read as the reverse complement.
CGGTCGAGGATCTCCGTCGCGCCGAGCCCGCGGAGGTACGCGTGCTCCTCGGCCTTGCCCGTGCTCCCCGCGACCTCGTAGCCGCGTGCGGCGAGCATGTCGACGGCCGTCGACCCGACACCACCCGTCGCGCCCGTCACGAGCACGGGCCCGTCGCCGGGCGCGAGGCCGTGGCGCTCGAGCGCCTCGACGCTCAACGCGGCCGTGAACCCCGCGGTCCCGATGGCCATCGCGTCGTGGGTCGTCAGCCCGTCGGGGAGGGGGACGACCCAGCCCGACGGCGCGCGCGCCAGCTCGGCGAACCCGCCGTGGTGCGACACGCCGAGGTCGTACGCGTGCACGACGACGCGCGTACCGGGCGTGATGCCGGCGTCGTCGCTCGCGGTGACGACACCGGCGAGGTCGACCCCCGGGACCAGCGGCGAGACTCGCGCGACGCCGCCCTTCGGGATGGTCGCGAGCGCGTCCTTGTAGTTGACGCTCGACCACTCGACCCGCACGGTGACGTCGCCCGCGGGGAGCTGCGACTCGTCCAGAGTGCGGACGCCCCGCGCGACGGATCCGTCGTCACGCTGCTCGGCGACGAACGCACGAAAGCTCAACTCGACGACACCTCCGCTCTTGGCGCCTTCGGCGCCGGGTGATCCCCGTGGTCACGCTCGCTGCTCGCCCGGGATACCCGGCTCGCCCACGCTCGCCGCTCCCGGGGCCACGCTTCCGCTCGCCTGAAGGCTCGCTCGCTCAATCCTTCAACTCGATCAGGATCTCGTGGTACGGCGTCGTGCCCGTGTTCTTGGCGGTCTCGATGCCGCCCCGCTCGATGAACACGGTCAGCCCGGGGTGCACCTCGCCCTCGATCGGCTGGTCGAAGCGGCCACCGGTGTCGGGCTCGGGGATCCCCGCGATGCGGTCGCCGTCGATCTGGACGAGCAGGTAGTCGAGGTCGTGACGGTGCACCGCGCTCGACTCGCCCGGTGCGAGGCGCATCTCCCACACGCGCACGCGGTCGTTCTCGAACAGCAGCTTCGTCGCGACGTCACCGAGCACGCGCTCCGCCATGTCAGACCTCCCGGAACCGCACGACCGCGACCGCGGCCAGCCGCGCGTCGGCGCCCGCGTCGCGCACCTCGACGCGCGTCACCGGGCCGAGATCGACGGCCGTCGCGCGCGCGGGACCCACGCGGATCGCGGACAGGTAGCGCACGTCGAGCGCGGTTGGCACCGCGTCGTCGTGGAGCGCGCACGCCGCCTCCTCGGCGACGAGCGCGACGAGCCCACCTTGCAGCGTGTCGGCCGGGTTCAGCAGGTCGTCGCGCCGCGCGATCTCCGCGGCGCCGGAGCCGACACGACGGCAGCCGACGCGCCGGGCGAACGGCACGGTCATCGTCCCCGGAGGCGCGTGCAACGGCCCCCGTGAACGGAGCGAGAACCCGGTGTCCTGGGGGCGCGGCGACGCGATGAACGTCCCGTGCGACAGCACGGCCGGCTGGGCGTCGCCGTCGGAGCGGAACGTCGCCTCGCCGAGCGTCGTGGTGCGTCCGGACTTGAGGACGCGCGCCTCGCCGGTGAAGGGCTTGTCCGCGGCGAGCGGATGGAGCGTGCGGACGTTGAGGTCGGCCGTCATCGTGATGCGCGGCAACACCGCCTCGTTCGCGAGCGAGCCGATGAGGATGTCGGCGAGCGTCAGCATGACCGATGGGCGGACGACGTCCGACCCCGGCACGAGCAGCGCGCTCGCGGGTGCGTCGGAGTGCCCGACGATGACGTCGTCGTGGAACGAGCAGTGGAACCCCATCTCCGCGATGAAGCTGACACGCGCGCGCGGATCGGGAGTGCGATCGTCCTCGAACTCGTGTGAGACGGGCGTGGCGGCCATGAGGGCCCGAATCTAGTGGTCGGGATCCTTCCGGGGCTCCGGGTGGTCCGCGTCACGGCCCGCCTCCGCGGGTGCGTCGGGCCCGAAGCCGACGCCGACGCGCTGCTCCGGCCGTCGCTCCTCCTGGCGCGCGATGTCGTGCAGCACGCGCTTGTCCGCGTCGGTGAGCGGCGGTTGCACGATCCCGCGCGGCCACAGCCGTCGCTCGCGCACGACGTTCACCTCCGCCGCGTACAGCGTGATCTGCGCGACGAGATAGATCCAGCCGATCAGGCCGAGCACGAAGCCGAACTGGCCGTAGACGGCCTGCGCGTGCCGGAGCTGGTGCTGCACGAGCGCGGTTCCGACGGTCAGCAGGATCGTGTAGCCGACCCCGCCGAGCACCGCGCCGACGACGAGGTCCCGGAGCGCGATCTCGCGCGGCGTCAACACGCGGAACACGCCCACGTACAGCACCACGTTGATCACGAGCGCGGCGAGCAGCGCCAGCACCCGCACGACGAACCCGCGTCCCGCGATTGTCACGGTGACGCTCGCCGCCGCGCTCAGCAGCATGGCGGCAGCCATCGTGAGATAGAGCAGCATGGAACGTCCCAGCCGCGGGATGAAGCCGGGTCGCAAGACGCCGGGCACGTTCCAGATCTGCGACATCGCGTGCTGACCGGACTGCGCGATCCCGAGTGATCCGTACAGCAGGCCGAGGAGCCCGAAGACGAGCCCGAACACGTTGCCGGTCAGCGGATGCGCCGCGTCGCGACCGATCTGCTCGCCGTACACGGGGAACTGGCGCAGCGTCTGGCCGATGATGCTGTTCTCGATCGTCCGGTTGCCGACGTAGCCGAGGATCGTCGTCGCGAGGAGCAGCATGGGGAACAGCGCCATGAACCCGTAGTACGTCAGCAACGCGGACAGCATCGTCCCGCGGTCGTCACCGAACTTCTTCACGACGCCGACGACGAACGCGACCGGTTCGCTGCGCTGCTGGAGCCCGTCGATCGCCCGGACGACCCGCTCGGCCGCGTTCATGTGGGGCTGATACCCAGACTGCGCCCCGTGTCGTCGGCCGATCGGCTGTCAGCGGTCGGATGCGGCGAGGTCGGCGTCGGTGTCGCCCACACCCAGGTCTCGCGCGATTTCGCGGTAGCGCTCGGCCTTCGCCTGCAGCTCCGTCATGAAGCCGTCGAGCTGGGCGAGCTTGCTGCGCACCTGCTCCTGCATGCGCGCGTTGATCGCGATCGCCTCGCGGATGATCTGCTGGTGGCGCTTGCGCGAGATGCCGCGCTGCACCTCGTCGCGCAGCTCGGCCAGGCGGTCCTCGGCCCGGAGGATGTCGCCGATCCGCTCGAGATCGAACCCCATGACGTTGCGGAGCTCGAGGATCCGCAGCAGGCGCGCGACGTCCGCCTCGGAGTAGCGGCGGTTGCCGCCCGGGCTGGCGCCGGACGGGGTGAGCAGACCCAGCTCCTGGTAGTAGCGCAGCGTGCGCGTCGAGACGCCGGCTCGCTGCGCGGCTTCCCCGATGGCGTAGCGCGCCTCGTCGGTCATCGCCCGGTCCGTCGTCGCCCGGTCCGTCGCGGCCCGGTCCGTCGCCGCCCGGTCCGTTGTGGCCCGCCTCTGGCCCGGATCTTCACGTCCACGTCAGGATCGACGATACCAGCACGCTGACGAGGCCGGACGCGACGACGGTCCGTCACCGGAGACCGTGGGGGCTCACGTACCGGAGACGGACCGCCGTGCATTGGGGTCGGCCCGAACATCGCGCCGTGCCCATGAACCCACGATGAGAGGGTCCGGGCCTACGACGCGCGCTCGCGCGCCGCGGCGATGTGCGCGGAGTAGACGTACGCGAGGAACCGACCGATCGCGTTGACCGTCGCGTCGGCGCGCACCGAGTGGAACGTGTCGAACGCGTGCTGCGCGCCCGGGATCTCCGCGTACACGACGGGGTTGCGCGACACCGCGCGCAGCTCCGCGACGAGCTCGTGCGCGTCGTCGATGAACACGAGCGAGTCGTACGTCCCGTGGATCACGAACATCGGCGGCGCGTCGGGCGTGATGCGCGAGACGGGCGACGCCCGGTCCCACATCTCGCGGTCCTCGTCGGGCGACCGCTTCATCAGCACCTTGGTCAGGAACCACTCCATCCCGCGCTTGACACGGCTGTCGTGACGGTCGAGCACGTCGTACACGCCGTACAGCGGCACGCACGCGTCGACCGTGGTGTCGACGTCCTCGAACCCGGGCTGGAACGCGGGGTCGTTCGGTGACAGCGCGGCGAGGCTCGCGAGGTGGCCGCCCGCGGACCCGCCCGTCAGCACGACGAAGTTCGGGTCGCCGCCGTACTCGGCGACGTGCTCGCGCACCCACTTGATCGCGCGCTTGACGTCGACGACGGGGTCGGGCCACGTCGCGCGCGGGCCGAGCCGGTAGTTGATCGACACGCAGAGCCAGCCGCGCGCGGCGAGGTGGTACAGGAGCGGGAGCGCCTGCTGCTGCTTGTTGCCGTAGACCCAACCGCCGCCGTGGACCTGGACGAGGACGGGCATCGGCTGCTCCGGCCGTTGCTCGAGCCGGTAGACGTCGAGGAGGTTGCGCTTGCCGGCGTCGCCGTACGCGATGTCCGTGATGCGCTCGACCGTCCGGTCGCGCATGTGGAACGGGCGCGCCAGCGCGCCGAAGCGGAGACCGGTCGCGAGCTTCGACGCGAGATCCTGGTCGATCCCGTTCCGGTAGTCGTCGCCCAGCCCGGCCCGCAGCGCGCGCTCGAGCGCTCCGGGGGCACGCATCGCCTGCCGCTGGTCGTACGCGAGCCCGACCCAGGAGCACACCGCCAGCGCGAGCCCCAGCCATCCGGGCCAGTGGCCGAGCGCGCCGAGCTCGACGAACACGATCGTCGCGATCGCCTGCCACGCGACGTGGAACAGCGCGAGCTCGCCGGTGACCCACGCGCCCATGAAGTACGGGAACAGCAGGAACGCCGGCCGGCGCAGGCGCACCAGGCTCGAGATCGTGAAGAGCAGGCCCCAGGCGCTGACGCCCAGGTAGATCCAGGAGATCACGTCCCCGACGTTAGCCAGGGGTCGTCGCCGGCTCCGCCGGCGCGCGCCGCCGCGCCGCCTCCTCCAGCTCGTCGAGCGCGAGCGCGATCCCCTCGGCGACGAGCGTGGGCTCCGGGAGCATCTCGGGGCAGCACAGGAACCCGAAGTCGATCGAGCCGTTGTAGCTGACGACGGTGATGTTGAGCCCCGTCCCGAGCAGCAACGGGCCCATCGGGTACATCGACTCCAGGCGCGCGCCCGCCATGTACAGCGGGAACGGCGGGCCGGGCACGTTCGAGATCACGACGTTGATCGGCGGCGGGACCCGGCTCTCGAGGCCCATCGACGTGTACATCCGCGCCGCGAGGCCGATGAGACCCGGCGGCGTCGTCTCGGTCAGCCCGAGGATCTTGTCCGCGGAGAGCGCCTGGCCGATCTCCTTGGCGTCGCGTGTGCTCTCGTGGATCGCGAGTAGGCGCGCCTCGGGATCGGCGACGTCGGTCGCGAGCTTGACGAACATCGACCCGACCTTGCTGCCGATCTCGTCGTCACCACCGCCGCGCAGCGACACCGGGCACTGCGCGAGCAACGGCTGGTCGGGCAGGTCGCCGATCTTCGCGAGATAGCGACGGAGCGCGCCCGCGCACAGCGCGAGGACGACATCGTTCAGCTTGACGTCGTACGCGTGCTTGACGGCCTTCACGCGCTCGAGCGGCACGGTCGTGTACGCGAGCTTCCGGTGCGGGGTGAACTGTCCGTTCAACGACGTGCGCGGGGCCTGGAACGGCATCGCGACGGGACGCCGGCGCAGGAAGCCGGCGGCGGTCACGCCCTGGACGACGCTCTGCACGCCGAAGCGCGCGATCCGGTACGGCACGCGGGTCACCGCGTTGAGCATCCCGAGCGCGAGCCGCTCGACGACGTTGGGCGCGTGCACGTCGCCGGTCAGCTTCTCCGACTGCTCGAACGCGGCCGGTGGCGTGGCCGGCTCGGGCTCGAGGTCGAAGCTCACCTCCGCGAGCCCCATGCCGGACACACCGTCGACGAGCGCGTGGTGCACCTTGTAGAGCAGCGCGACGCGCCCACCCTCGACGCCCTCGATGACCCACAGCTCCCACAGGGGCTTCCGCCGGTCGATCTTGTACGACGTGAGCCGGCCCGCGAGGTCGCCGAGCTCGCGGGGACCGCCCGGCGCGGGGACCGCGATCCGGCGCACGTGGTGGTCGATGTCGAAGTCGGCGGCCTCGACCCAGCCGGGACGGTCGAGGCCGAACGGCACGTCCACGAGCTGCAGCCGGAACTGGGGAACGAGCGAGAGGCGCTCAGCTGTGTGCAGGCGGAGCTTCTCGAAGTCCCAGCCGCCGGGTGTCGTCGACGGGTCGAGGATCATCAGAGCCGAGACGTGCATGTGCCACGACGGCGTCTCGCCGTAGAGGAACGCCGCGTCCTGTCCACCCATGCGCCGCATCGGGTCCCCCTTCCCGCGCGTCCCGCGTCGTCGCCAGGTGTACCCCGGGAGTCGCCGCGTGTCACGCGCGCGCTGCGATGCTGCGCGCGAGATCACGTCGTGATGTCGCGGCCCGCTTCAGTGTCGTCCCTCCGTAGCGGATCCCGCCGTGGCGCAGGCGACTGGCGACCGCGAGCCACGACGTGACCGCGCGCTCGGCGACCCATGCGGGCGCGAGGACCGTGGCGCGCGCGCGAAAGTGCTGCGCGCCGCCCGCTCGCCGGCGGCCGATCTCGGCCAGGGCGATCGCCGTCGCCCCGACGACGAGCGCGACACGCCGTCCGCCGAGCACGACGGCGGGGAGGAGCGCGAGTTGCACGGCGAGGCGTCCCGGTCGCGCGAGCTCGTCGTACGCCTGGCGGACGCGCTGGTTCACGAACTGCGCGGTCGACGGCGGCAGGCGCGCGACGTAGACGTCGTCGGCACGCACGTGCCGCCCTCCCGCGGCCTCGATCGTGCGCACGAGCTCCAGGTTCTCGAACATGACGTCGCCCGCGTACCCGCCCGCGTGCAGGACGAGATCACGGTCGACGCCGAGCGTCCCGGGCCAGTCGCCGCCGAAGGCCCGCGCGATCAGGGAGCGGCCGGCGTCCCACAGGGCGTGCCACGGCCAGGATGCGAAGACGTTCTGCGGGCGCACGACGGCGGCATCGCGCAGGAGGTCCTCCATGCGCGCCAACGTCTCGCGGTCGTAGCGGACGTCGTCGTCGGCGACGATCACGTGGCGGTGACGAGCGAGTCGCAGTCCGGTGAGCACCCCGCCGACCTTGCCCATCGGCGACGCGACGTCGGCATCGACACCGACGTGCCGCACCGACGCGTGCCACGCGTGGTGGTGCGCGGCGAAGACGGCGGCGTCGGACCCGTCGACGACGACGACGTCGTCCACCTCGCGCGCCAGCCACGCGAGGTACGGCGTGAGCTCGTCGACGGGTCGCGTCGCGCGAACGGGGATGACGTAGCTGAGCGCCGGCACGCCGCGATGCTTCCCGCACGCGACGCGCGTCACGCCGGTTCGGGGTGCGGGCGGGTTGGGTAACGCAGGTCCGTGGCGGACGAGCGAGCGGACAGCGACCGCGGCCGACGAGGGTCGCGCGATGTCCCGCTCCCGTCGCCCCGTGGTCCCGTCAGCGAGGCCGTGCTCGACGCGTTCCGGCGCCCGCTCGGTCCGGTCCTCGTCCCGGCACTCGACGTCGACGACGTCCTCGCCGACGACGATGTGCAACTCGCGCTGACCTGCAGCTACGAGCTGCACTACCGGTCGTTCGCGGGCGTGGATCCGGAGTGGGAGTGGGCGCCCGCGCTCCTCGACCTTCGCCGTCGCCTCGAGCAGGCCGTGATGCAGGCCCTGGTCGACCTCGTCGGTCCGCCGCCGCGGCTGCATCCGCGCGATGTCGTCCCCGTGCTCGAAGGACTCGCCGCGACGGACACCGGGCCGTCGCTGTCTGCATGGCTGCTCGCGTCGGGGACTCGCGAGCACATGCGGGAGCTGTGCGTGCATCGCAGCGCGTACCAGTTGAAGGAGGCGGACCCGCACACGTGGACGATCCCGCGGCTGCGAGGTCGCGCCAAGACGGCGATGGTCGAGATCCAGCGCGACGAGTACGGCTCGGGCGACGCCGACGCGATGCACGCCGAGCTGTTCGCGACGACGATGCGCGCGCTCGCCCTCGACAGCTCGTACGGCGCGTACCTGGACGTCATCCCGGGCCCGACGCTCGCGACCGTCAACCTGGTGACGATGCTGGGCCTGCACCGGCGCTGGCGCGGCGCGGCCGTCGGCCACCTCACGCTGTTCGAGATGACGTCGGTCGTCCCGATGGGCCGTTACTCGGCGTTCCTCGCGCGGCTCGGGGTGGACGACGCGGCCCGCCGCTTCTACGACGCGCACGTCGAGGTCGACGCGCGGCACGAGCAGATCGCGCTGCACGCGATGGCGGACGGGTTCGCGCGTGACGAGCCGGAGCACGCGGGCGACGTCGTGTTCGGCGCCCGCGCGCTCGTCGCCGTCGAGCACCGCTTCACCGACGCGGTGCTAGGCGCGTGGACCGCGGGGTCGTCCTCGCTGCTGCGGCCGCTCCCGTCCGAGTGGGACGCGAGGGCCGTCAGCAGCGAGTGACCGCCGCGAACGCGGGCGCCTACAGGATGTCGCCCCGCTCCTCGTAGACGCGCCGGCCGCCGGCGCGGTCCTCGTACACGGTCGTGCGCCGCCGCAGCGGCGTGCCGCCCGACCAGAACAGCAGCGACAGCACCACCCCGAGACCACCCACGATCATGAGGATCACGCCGACGGTCTGCAGGTCGATCCCGTTCACCGTCTTCTCGACGGCGAACGTGAGGATCGCGCCCGCTGCGAACAGGAACAGCCCCACACCGACACCCATGCCGAAGGCTCCTTTCGTGCTCCGTTGCCCGGGGTTACCCGCACCCGTGCGCGCGCGAAACGTGGCGGGACGCCGCATGGCGCGCGAGGCAGCGGTCCCGCAGCGGGCGCCGGCGCCGCTACGGTTCGGCGCCGGCGGAGCAGGCGGCCAGAGGGAGCCGTGACCTTGCGTCGCAGGACGGTCGTGGTCGGCGTGGTCGTGCTCGCGGTCGTCGCGGCCGGCGCGGTGTCGGCGGTCGTCGCGACACGCGGGTCCGGCCGCACGCGCTCCGCGGCGTCCGCGTCCACCACGTCGGCGCCGTCGGGTGCCTCGACGACGACCAGCGTCCCCCACCTGTCGGAGCACGGGACGGTCCAGATCCTCCACGTCCCGGTGCCCGGTGACGCGGGCCGGAAGAACGACGTCTACGTGTACCGGCCTCCGGTCCCGGACTCGCCCCGCCTGCCCGTCCTGTACTTCCTGCACGGCGTCCCGGGCCACGCGTCCGACGTGTTCGACGCCGGGCTCCCGGGCCTCATGGACACGTTCTTCGCGCAGGGCAACCCGCCGTTCGTGCTCGTCGCGCCGGACGGCAACGGCGCGCACCACGACGACACGGAGTGGGCGAACGCCCGCGACGGTACCGACCAGATCGAGACCTTCGTGACGAGCAACGTCATCAGCGCGGTGGAGGGTGCGAACCGTCGCGACCGGACACGCCGAGCGATCGCGGGCTTCTCGATGGGCGGCTACGGCGCCGCGAACCTCGCGCTCCGCCACCCCGACCTGTACGACGACACGATCCCCATGGCCGCGTACTTCCATGTCGACGACCCGGCCGGCATGTTCGGCGGCGACCTCGTGACGATCGCCGCGAACTCGCCCGAGCTCCATCTCGACGCCGCGCACGGGCACCGCATCTTCATCGTCGACGGCGACGAGGACGACGAGCGCGTCGTGAAGGGCGAGTCGCTCGCGGCCGCGTCGACGCTGATGGAGGACGGCGTGCCGGTGTGGTTCCAGAGCATCCCGGGATCGCACAGCTGGCAGTTCGTCGCGGCCGCGTTCCCGAGCGTGGAGCGGTTCCTCGACGGCGAGTGGATCCGCCTGCACCCGCCGCCGCCCGAGATCCCGGTGTCGCTGTTGCCGCCGTCGGTCACCGGGCACTGGACGGGGACGGTCGACGGCGCGCAGCTCGACGTCACGCTGCCCGCGCCCGCCGACGACGCGACGGTTCGCGCGCTCGACCGGCTGCGCCGCCACGCGCGCTGGCCCGCGGTGTCGTACGTGCGCGTCGTCATCGCGAACCCGAGGTCCGGGTCACGCGCGTACTCGCTCGCGAAGGTGTCGTTCGTCGACGCGAACGGCGTGACCATCGACGCCAACGCGCCCGCGTTCGTCGCGCTCGAATGGGCGGACCGGTCGAACCGCACGAGCGTCAAGAACGAGGCGCAGGCGCTCGTGCCGTCGCTCGTCGGCTCGACGGTCGTCCCGCCCGGCACGACGCGCGAGGCGATCCTCGTCACGCTCGGGCCGGTGCCCAGCGTGAGCAGCGTGTTCGCGGGTGACAGCTTCGGGTCCGGGACGTTGGCCGCGGCATCGTGATTCGCGCTCGACGGGCGGTGGGTATCCCGACCGGCGACCAGGGAGGATGCACATGTCCGCGAGCGACAAGATCAAGAACGAGGTCCAGGACCTGAAGGGCAAGGCGAAGGAGGCCGCCGGCAAGGCCACCGACGACGAGGACCTCGAGGCGAAGGGCCAGGCCGACCAGATGAAGGGCTCGCTGAAGCAGGCCGGCGAGAAGGTCAAGGACGCGTTCAAGTAACCGCTCCCGCGGGGCGAGCGGAGGAGCCCGAAGGGTCCGTAGCGAGCTCGCAGGAGCCGCGGCCGGGTCCGCGGCGGCGAGCGGAGGAGCCCGAAGGGTCCGTAGCGAGCTCGTAGGAGCCGCGGCTGGGTCCGCGGCGGCGAGCGGAGGAGCCCGAAGGGTCCGTAGCGAGCTCGCAGGAGCGGCGAGCCTGCGAGCGCGACCAAGAGACACGGCCGGGTCGTACCGCACGGCCCGGCCGTCTCGCGTCCGCGTACGATCACGTCATGGCGACCACCCCGGGTCCGGCCCTTCGCGCGCCCAGCGCCGGGTACGAGGCTCGTGACGCGCGTCCCGCGATCCATGTCCGGGACCTGCGCAAGCGCTTCGGCGACTTCGAGGCGGTGCGGGGCGTGAGCTTCGACGTCGCGCCCGGCGAGACGTTCGGGTTCCTCGGCCCGAACGGCGCCGGGAAGTCGACGACGATCTCGATGCTGTGCACGCTGCTGCACCCGTCGTCGGGCGTCGCCGAGGTCGACGGGTTCGACGTCGTCGAGCAGCAGACCGAGGTGCGGCGACGCATCGGTCTGGTGTTCCAGGACATGACGCTCGACGAGTACCTGACCGCCGACGAGAACCTCCGCTTCCATGCCGAGCTGTACGGCGTGCCGCGCGCGGCCGTCGCGCCGCGCCTCGAACAGGTCATGCACATGGTCGGGCTGTGGGAGCGGCGCAAGAGCCTCGTGCGCACGTTCTCGGGCGGGATGAAGCGCAGGCTGGAGATCGCGCGCGGTCTGCTGCACTCACCGCGCGTGCTGTTCCTCGACGAGCCGACGGTCGGCCTCGACCCCCAGACGCGCGCGCACATCTGGAGCTACATCGACGAGCTCCGCCGTCGTGAGGCGATCACGATGTTCCTCACGACGCACTACATGGACGAGGCCGAGCACTGCGACCGCATCGCCATCATCGACAACGGCGAGATCGTGGTGATCGACTCGCCCGAGAACCTGAAGGCGAGCGTCGGGCGCGACCGCGTGCGACTGCAGACCGACGACGACGCCCGCGCGATCACCGAGATCCGTGAGCGGTTCGGCGAAGAGGCGACGATGAGCGAGGGCGAGGTGACGGTGCACGTCGCGCAGGGTGAGCAGTTCGTCCCGCGCCTCTTCGCCGAGCTCGACGTGTCGATCCGCTCCGTCAGCGTCGCCCGCCCGACTCTCGACGACGTGTTCATGACGTACACCGGTCGAACGATCCGCGACGCCGAGGCGACCAGTGGCGAGCGCCTCCGCAACAGCGTCTTCATGCGCGCGAGCAGGTCGCGGTGAGCACGACCACGACGCCGACCGCGACACCGTCCGCGCCGCCGTCACGCGACGACGTCGTCTCCGTACGCGTCGCGGGTGGGACGTGGCGCGACGACCTGCGCGCCGTGAAGATGGTCTGGAAGCGCGAGCTGATCCGCTTCTCGCGCAGCCGGGCCCGCATCGTCACGTCACTCGCGCAGCCGATCATCTACCTCTTCGTGCTCGGGAGCGGGATCGGCTCGCTCGCTGCGACCGGCGCGACGAAGGGCTTCGACTTCCGGACGTTCATGTTCCCGGGCGTCATCGCGATGACGGTGCTGTTCACGTCGATCTTCTCCGCCGTGTCGATCGTCTGGGACCGGGAGTTCGGGTTCCTCCGCGAGATGCTCGTCGCGCCGATCCGCCGGGGCGCGCTCGTCACCGGCAAGTGCATCGGCGGTGCGTCGGTCGCGACCGTGCAGGGCGCGCTGATGCTCGTCCTCGCGCCCGCCGTCGGGGTGCCGTGGTCACCGCTGCTCGTCGTCTGGCTGCTGCTCGTCATGGCGTTGACCGCGTTCGTGTTGACCGCGCTCGGGATCGTGATCGCGAGCCGGATGCAGCAGGTCGAGTCGTTCCAGTTCGTGATGCAGCTCCTCGTCCTGCCGATGTTCTTCCTATCGGGCGCGGTGTTCCCGCTCAGCCGTCTGCCGAGGTGGCTGAACGTCGCGACGAGGCTCGATCCCCTCACGTACCTCGTCGACCCGATGCGTCACATCGTCTTCGCGCACGTGCACGCCTCGCCGCGGGTCCGGGCCGAGCTGCTGCCGCCCGTGACGTGGGGCGGCTGGCACGTCCCCGTCGCGCTCGAGATCGCGATGTGCGCCGCGTTCGGGCTCGCGCTGCTCACCGTCGCGGTGCGCCTGTTCTCGAAGACGGACTGACCGCGGGTCCACCGCGCGCGGCGCGCGGCGTCCGACAATGGGCGCGTGGAGCGCGATCGCGAGGACGAGGCGGCGTGGGGGTTCGTGTCGACCGGCGAGTCGCGCGTGCCCGCGGCGCTCGCGATCGTCGCCGCGCTCGCGCTGTACCTGCTCCTGCCGAACCGGCTGACGATCGGGCCCGGCTGGATCATCCCGGTGCTCGAGCTCGCGATCCTCGTCCCGCTCGTCGTCACGAACCCGTCGCACACCTCGCGAGACTCGTCCGGCCTGCGCGCGCTGTCGGTCGCGCTGATCGGGCTGTTGAGCGTCGCGAACTTCACGTCGCTCGGCCTGCTCGTCCACCGGCTGCTGCACGGCGGCAAGGCCGGCGGCCGTCAGTTGATCTACTCCGCCATCGCGATCTGGGTGACGAACGTCATCGTCTTCGGCCTCTGGTACTGGGAGCTCGACCGCGGCGGCCCGCTCGCCCGGACGCGCCCCGACCACCGTCGCCCGGACTTCCTGTTCCCGCAGATGACGACGCCGGCCGCGGCCGACGGTCGCTGGGTGCCGAGCTTCCTCGACTACCTGTACGTCGCGTTCACCAACGCGACGGCGTTCAGCCCGACCGACGCCATGCCGCTCACACCGGCCGCGAAGGCGCTGATGGTTGCCCAGTCCGCGGCGTCGGTGCTCGTGATCGTCGTCGTCGGCGCGCGCGCCGTGAACATCCTGAGCTGAGCCAACGGCCTCAGGCGACGTGCGCGGCGAAGCGCAACCGCACGTAGTCCGCGGTCCACCGTCCCGTCTCGTCGCGCAGGAACGGCGCGAGCAGATCGGCGACCTCGTCGCGGACCTGCGAACGCTCGCCGTCGCTCAAACCGACGAGGAACGCGGTCGCGAACGTGTCGAGCCAGTCACGCACGTCGCCGGGCAGCAACGTCGGACGGGGGACGAGCGCGATGGAGTCGACGACGAACCCGGCGTGCTCGAGGCGCCCGTGGTAGTCGTCGACGGTCGGGAAGTACCACGGGAACCGCTCCACCCCGTCGATCCCGTGACGAGCGAGGACCGACACGAGCGCGACGCACACGGCCGCGACGCATCCGTGACCGCCCATCTCCGCCACGAACCGCCCACCCGGTCGCAACGCGCGCGCAACACCGGCGAGGACCGCGTCGGCGTCGCGCATCCAGTGCAGCGCGGCGTTCGAGAACACGGCGTCGAACTCGCGGTCGAAGCCGAGAGCCGTTCCCTCGACGACGCGCGCGTCCAGGCCGCGGGCGCGGGCGGCGTCCACCATCGCGGGCGACGCGTCGACGCCGACGACGTCGCCGCCGAGCGCGACGAGCTGCTCGGTCAGCGCACCGTCGCCGCAGCCGAGGTCGAGCACTCGCTCGCCGGGCGCCAGTGCGAGGAGCTCGACGACAGGCCCGCCGAGCGCGGGGACGAACCCGGCGTGCGTCGCGTACCGGTCGGGGTCCCACGGGTCGGCCACGTCGTCGTTCCTCCTCGTTGTCTCATATGTCGAGACGAGACGTCTTGCGATGAGAGATCTTATCGCCCGCCGCCGCACACCGTCCGGCGGGTACGCTCGCCCCGATGGCGGACCAGGCGCAGTTCGCGGACCTCGCGATGCCGTACATGTCGGCGCTCTACTCCGCCGCGCTCCGGATGACGCGCAACACGGCGGACGCCGAGGACCTCGTCCAGGAGACCTACCTCCGCGCCTACCGCGGGTTCGGCGGGTTCAAGGAGGGCACGAACCTCAAGGCTTGGCTGTACAAGATCCTGACGAACACCTTCATCAACAGCTACCGCTCGAAGAAGCGCCGGCCCGAGCAGGTCGATCTCGACGACGTCGAGGACTTCTACCTGTTCCGGCGCCTGGGCGGGCTCGAGGCGGCGGAGGCCGCGCGCAGCCCCGAGGCGGAGGTGCTCGATGCGATGCCCGACCAGGTCGTGAAGCAGGCGCTCGAGGACCTGCCCGAGCAGTTCCGCATGGCCGTCCTGCTCGCCGACATCGAGGGCTTCTCCTACAAGGAGATCGCGGAGATCATGGACGTGCCGATCGGGACCGTCATGAGCCGGCTCCACCGCGGAAGAAAGCAGCTCCAGAAGCGGTTGTGGGATCTGGCCGAGGAACGAGGACTGGTCCCGCGGGCGTCGACCGCCGCGGGGGGATGACGGTATGGACTGCGAGCACGCCATCCAGCGCATCTACGAGTACCTCGACGGCGAGCTCACGCCGTTCAAGCGGGCGGCGATCGCCCGCCACCTCGACGAGTGCCCGCCATGCGCGCAGGGCTTCGACTTCGAGATCGAGCTCCGCCAGGTGATCGCCTTCAAGTGCCGGGACGAGGTGCCTCCCGACCTGCGGCGCCGGATCGCCGCCGCGCTCGGCCACGAGCTCCCGCCCGACGACCTCGTCGTCTAGCGCGGCACCGGAGCCGGGCGCGCGATTCCGCCGCGCCGGAACGACTGGCGCAAATCGTCCGTACAATGCCGCCGCGCGCGGCCGCGCGCCCGCGCTTGGCAGCGCCGCACGGCGGCCCGCCACCACGAGACCGTCCGCACACCAGGCCGAGGGCCGGAGGGCATGACCGGCGTCGAGAAGCTCCCCGCGGAGCACGCTCCGCGCTCCGATCGGGGCCCGCGCGTCGACGTGTCCGCTCCCCCTGGCCGCCCTGTCGCGCCTCCGCCCGGTTTGGTGTATGTGCCGGGGTTGGATGGGGTGCGTGGGGTGGCTGTGTTGGGGGTGATGGCGTTTCATGGGTCGGTGTGGTGGGGGCGGGGCGGGTTTTTGGGTGTTGATTCGTTTTTCGTGTTGTCGGGGTTTTTGATC